>JAKLEG010000188.1 GCA_022703175.1 Myxococcota bacterium
GACGTGTGCCAGGCGCTCTCCGAGCGTAATGCCGGGTTGCCGAAGCTCTCGTGCAATTCGTCGTCAGTGGGCTGCTGGTGGAACTGACCCACACCACCCTTGACTGTCAAAGCGTCGGAGATGCCGCAACGCAGGGTGAGCCGCGGATCGACGCTCACTTCCTCCACGCCGTCCATCCGATCGATGCGCACACCCGGTACCACCAAGAGTCTTTCCGTTGGCGCCCATTCGGCCTCCAGGAAAGCGGCGGGCGCGTTCTCGACGACGGTGGCTTTGGCCGTGCGCACCACGTCGGCATCGGTCGCGACCGCGCGTTCGCCTTCCTTGTCGGGCGGGCGCATCACGTGGACGTCCCAGTCGGCCGAGCGGCGGATCAGATCCAGGCCGAGGTTCAGGCGCAGCTGTTGGGCAACTTGCCAGCGCAATGTGTCGCGGAGCTGCTCCTGCCACGAGGTCAAATAGATGTGGTAGGTCCCAAACACGTCTTCGGTCTCTTTGTCGCGGCCAATGGCCAGCGAAAGTTCATTGACGAGCCCTGGGCCGAGCGTCATCAAGTGTTCGATGACGCCGCGGTGCAAGGAGATCTCGGCGCCAAGCTTGCCTGAGTCCAAGCCCACGGCGATGTCCCCGGCGTTCTTGAACAGCAGGCGCATCTCGTCGTTGGCGCCGTAGAAGAACAGCTTCAGCCGCTGGTTCTCACTGAGGCGCAACGTGCCGAGCAACTGGTAGTCATAGTAGCGGGGCGCCATGCTCATCTTCACCGGCGCATCTTCTGGAATGGCGGCATTCAGCAGGAAGTCCAGGTAGCTGCGGCGGCCGGCGATAGCGAGGGCGCCTAAATCACCGAGCGGCGCCTCCAAGTAGAGCCCCGTGTCGAGGATACTCACGTCGGCGTAGCCTCCCAGACGTTCGGGTTTGAGCTCCTTAGGACGAACATCCAGAACGCCGCCGGTGCCGCGGCCGTAGCTGGCGCTGAAGTTGCCAGGATAGAAGTCGATCGCTTCCAACATGCCAGCGGGGATGACGCTCCGCAGGCCGCCAAAGTGGTATAGGTAAGGGACCTCGACACCGTTCACGTAGGTGCGGGTATCTTCGGGAGATGCGCCGCGTACGATGATCTCATCACTCATGCCGCCCACCGGGCGCGCTACGCTCGGGAGGTTGGTCACCACCGCTAATGGGTCGCCAAACGCTCCCGGGATTCGTTCGATCTCTTGCGCGCTGAGGGTCGCGCGATTCACTTCACGCACCGGCCGCAAAGCGGTCACTAGCACGTCAAACGGATTGTAATCTTGTTTTTCGACCAGGTAGCTTACTTCTAGGCGTTCGCCCGCCGTGAGGGTTTCGGTCTCACGCACCGGGAAGTGTCCAGGCGGATCGATGAACACGCGCCAGTCGCCGGGGGCGAGGTCAAAAAAGCGGAATCGGCCATCGGCATCCGTCGTGGTTTCGAATCCTTGGGCGTGGTCGTCGTCGCCGCGGAACACGGTGACGATCACGCCTCTTTGGGGGGTACGCGTGCCGCGGGTCTTGAGCAGGCCCATGAAATTGGTCACCGGCCGTGGCGCGGGTAGGCTGCTCGTCGCCTCGACTGGCTTGGGAGTCAACGTGAATACGTATCGGTAGGTGATGCGTACTGGCACAGGTTCATCGTTCACCTGCGCTGGGGTAAAAACGAACTGGGCGACCGCAGCGAGCGCCGCCTCGTCGAAACCATAGCCCGATGGTTGCGCAGGGATCACCACCTCCGCATGCTCCACATGGCCTTGGGCGTCGATGTCGATCGCCAAGACCACCTCGGCTTGCTGTTGGTCGCTAAGTGCCCGCTCTGGATAGGAGGCAGCTACGAAGTGCATCAACTCCGGCAGGCGGGTAATGTCAGTCTCGGCGTCGGGGCTCGGTGCAGTTGTAGGGGGCGTGGGCGTCTGGGCGAGTGCGCCACTGTGAATCAAAAAAATAAGAAATCCAGGATAATAGCTTCGCATGCTGAAACCCTCAGGGGTGGTCATGGCCTACGGCTGGAGGAGCGTGACGGCGCGTGTGAGCCAGGATGTGCCACCGCGATTGTCGCGCAACACCAGCCACAGCCGGGCGCTCGTCTCGGGTGTGGATTCAGGTTCCGGCAGGCTCCAGGTGTTGTGCTCCAGGTCATCAAATTTGGATTCGCCCCAGACGAAACTTGTGCGCATCGACTTGGTGTCGCCCACCTCAATGAACCAACTGAGGGTCAGGGTTTCTAAACGTTCCGTAGGTTCTGGGGTGCTCGCATCAGGACGCGGCAGGTATCGTTCAGCTGCAGTTTCCGGCACCGTGGCATACAGCTCAACCTCT
The DNA here is from genome assembly GCA_022703175.1 of Myxococcota bacterium. Taxonomy (GTDB): domain Bacteria; phylum Myxococcota; class XYA12-FULL-58-9; order XYA12-FULL-58-9; family XYA12-FULL-58-9; genus JACRCV01. The sequence goes on from JAKLEG010000188.1 coordinate 2,332, forward strand.
TCGCTCAAGGTCACGGAGGCCGAAGTGGCATCGTCTGCAAGCAACGTGCTTTCTTCAACGCGTGCACCGGCCGGCCCTACACGTAGCTCGGTGATCCTTGGGTTTTCGTTCACGGGGCGTAGGACATCGAGTTGCACGATGACCTCTTTCATCGCCACCACCGTGTCGCCACCAGCGCGGACCGTGAGGCCAATGGAAATGGGAAAACCATCCACGCAGTTGGGCACGAACAGGCCGGTCCCTTGGATGGCGCCAGCGCAGATGGCAGCCAGCAACTCTGTCGGCAGCGGCGCAGAAAACGTAGCGCTCGCGGCATTTCCCAGCGCGTAACTGACCTGCAGGTTCGATGCGCCACCTTGCGCGAGGGCCGCGTTGAGCTCAGCTTCGGAGACGGCGCAGTTGAATCCGGCTTCGGTGGAGGCGCGGAAGGGGCACCAACTCCATTCGTAGCTCACCGCATCGGTGTGAGGCGTGAACACCGCGGCACGAAGGGTGGTGGACACTCCCTGCGCAAGCCACGCTGGCTCGGCTTGAATGCCCAGAATACGCAGCGAGGTCAGGCGGTTATATGGATCAAAATCGCCGCCGCAACCAACGACAGCTGCTGTGAGCAGCAGCGCGCAGGCAAGGCGATCGTGCCGAGGTAAGGACATGTTCCTACTCCTTATGAATGAGTCAAACGGAAGCGCACTGTGAAGGTGATGCGATAGGGAACGGCCACACCGTCGCGGGTGGCAGGGGTGTAGGACTCGGCGCGCGCGGCTGCGATGGCAGCGTCGTTGAAAGAGGCATCGGCGGCACCTTGGATAAGGGTTATCCGCGAAACCTGGCCCTGAGCGTCCAGGTCGGCCATCAGCACCACATCGGCTTCGATGCCCAAAGACTTCTGGGCTGCGGGATAGGTCGGTTCGACACTGTGTTTTTTGCTGGGGGCGGTAAACGTTACACCCGCGACCGGGATGCGCGTGGCTGGCCCTTGCGTTGTTGGGGCGGCAGCCAGAGGCGCGATGCTACTGGGAGCTTGAGCCACGGCCGCGGTGCTACCCATCCGAGTGTTGCCTACTGCAAAGGTTGGGCCATTGCCGCCTGTGACGGTTGACGACAAGCTAAGACCGACCACCCGACGCGCTGGCTTTTCGGTGGGCGAGGGTTGGGGTGTCGGGGGAGGGGCTGTTGTGGGGTCGGGCGGCGGTTCAATGACGTGAGCCTTGGGGGCAGGCTGGGGCAGCGGTTTGATCAAGCGCTTTGCCGTTTCAGGTGCCGGCGATTCCACGGGTGCAACGGGCGGTGTTGTCACGTCCAGCATCGTCACTGTCACCGGCTCGTGGTTGGTGCCCCGGTGCGGGCGAGGGCCTGCGAGTGTTGCCAATGCCCACGCGACGGCCAATACGGCCGTATGCGCAACGACAGCGGCGAGTAGGATGCCCACCACCGCCAGGTGTTTGCGCACGGCTGACAGCGGTGTTGGCGATAGGGGAGCGCGATGCCGGTCCTTTTGCACCGGTTGGTGCACGCGCTGGCTCAGCGTCTGGCGATGCAGGCAGCGAGCGGCTTGCCGACGGTGTCGCAGGGAGCGCCGGGGTTGTTGCCGCGAGGTCGGCAGAGCATCGTTCATGGGGATTGCGCTCATCGGAGGGCTCCGCCGGTTATGGCCTGGGGGTGGCCGTGAGCTCACGCTCGATGTTGAGTGCGAAGCTTTTCACGCCATTGGCCTTCACGAGGTCGATCACCGCGATGACCTCGCCGTAGGCCGAGACCTTGTCGGCCGCAATCACCGCCTGGAGTCCGGGTTTTCCGGCCGCTTCACGGCGCACACTTTCGGCGAGGGCGCCGCGGGTAGTGCTCTCACCATTCAAGAACAGCTCGCCTGATTTGGTGACGACCACGTTTAACGTGCTGTCCACGCTGTCGCCGCCGGCTGCGGCCTTGGGCAATTCCACTTGGAACGCGGCGCGCACAATGGCGGTCGAGGTGACCATGAAGATGATGAGCAACACGAGAACGATATCGACGAATGGAATGATATTGATGGACGCGATCGCGTCGTCGTCGCTGTCGAGATCCTGGTTCACGTTGCCAGCCATGACTGACTCCTTCGGGGGTGTGGTGCGCTTACTCGTGGTCGGCTGATTTGAGTTCAGAGAGGAGGATGCGGGTCAGCAGCTGGGTGTTGGTGGCTGCCGCTTTGACGCGACTTTTGAAGTAGTTGAAGGCGACGACCGCCGGGATGGCGACGAGGAGCCCCACGGCCGTTGCGATCAGTGCCTCGGCGATGCCGGCCATGACCATGTTGCTGGCCTCGGCCATGTTGCCCGATAGGTCTTTAAAGGCGCGGATAATGCCTAACACGGTGCCAAACAGGCCGATAAACGGCGCGTTGCTGGCCACTGTCGCAAGGAAGCTTAGGCGCCGGTCGTAGCGCTCCTTCTCTTTGTGTGTGGCCCCCACAAGCAGGTCCTCCACGGCCTCGGGACCCTTGGCGTGTTCTCGTAGGCCAAACAGCACAACGTTTGTTTCTAGGCAGTCATGGCGCGACAGCAGCGCTGCGGCGGCGTCAAAGTCACCGAGCCCAAGGTGATGTTGCAATTCGGTTTGTAGTGGCTCTAGCGGCAAGCGATGGCGGGAGTAGAACAGGGCGCGTTCAATCATCACGCCGATGGAGGCCAAAGACAGTGCGATCAGCAACCACAACACCCATTCGGCGTGGAAGATTGGCAGGGCCGTGAGCGTGGCGATAAGTCCAGAAGAGGTCTCCATTGCGTCCTACCTTTGTGGGTCTGCTGCCCGGGGATTGCCGGGGCTGCAGCGGTTCAACACCGCGGCCGGCCATTTGTGTCACTGCCCATGCACACACGAGTCCCCGGCCCTGGTTGCGGGCACTCGTCCATGGACGATTGTCTAGCGTTATCGGTGGGTTGGTGGCGCTACACAGACATCACAATGCCCGCCTGGGGCGGCGTCTACGGCACGCAGTGGCCGGTCGAGCAGCTCAAGCCCGTGCGGCATTGACGAACCTCGGTGCAGGGGGTTCCTACCGCGCCAGCGCCGTCACGCATGCAGAATGTGCCTGCACAACTCCAGCCTGCGGCGCATGGGTTGCTCTCCGAGCAGGCGGTTGTGCAATAAGTTGCGGTGTCTTCGCCTAAGATGGACCAACAACTGAAAGGATAGCGGCAGTAGGCGCCGGCGTCGGGCGCACAAGGGTCGCCATCGAGGACCCTTGTGCCTGGTTGGCAGGTGAACTGGTTACCATACACGCTAAGGGTCTGCAGCGTGCACAGGTCGCCAGCCCCGCAATCAATGCTGGGTTCTGCGGTGCCAAAATAGACACCCATGACGTTGGCGAAGGCCACCGTCTCAGGTCGGCACGTAGAATGACAGGCTAGGCTCGGGGCCGCGGCGCGCGCGCACAATCCATGGATGCCCCCCGGTTCGTCGGGCAGGCGGAGATCCGTCGCGCAAAAGCCACCACCAGCGGTCAGGCTGAAGCAGCTTTCGGTATCTGCGCAGGTCGGGTTGCACGGATCGCAGGCCGGTAGGCAGATTCCGCTGACGGCGTTGTAGTGATCGGCCGCCGGGTCGATGCCCCAGCTATTGACGGCGCACACAAGGCCCGCGGCACAGGTGGCGCCAGCGTCATCGAAGTAACAGGTCGCCTGCAGCGGAGCACTACCACTACCCGTGGCCGGCATGCCGCAGATGGAACCAGAGGCTGGGGTACAAACACCCGTCTCAAAGCCGCAGACAGATTCGGCATCGCAATCGGCTTTGCTGGTGCAACTGGTTGGGAGGCACTGTCGGGCGCCAGGCGGCGATGTTTGCAGGTCGAGGGCCGTTGTGTAGCCGGATTCGCACTCGCACCACGGGATGCCGCCGTCGAGCACGGTGCAAGTGCCATGGCCTGAACAGGCGACACCTGCGCACTCACCACTATTAATGAGGCACTGCGTGTCGCCTAGGGTCGCGTAACCTTGGTCGCACAAACAAAATGGATAGTTGGGCTCGCCCACCACGACCACGCAGGTACCGTGTGTTCCGCAGTCGATACCGTCGCATTCGGCGCCTGCCACGTTCACGACACATGCCTGTGCTTCCAGGTGATAGCCGGTTTCACATAGGCAGCGGGCGGTGGTGTCCGCGGCGATGGCGCACACGGCGTGCTCGCCACAGCCAAGCGCCGCGCACGGGTTTGCCGCGCTTTGTGTGACGTCACCGGAAGCGCAACCAGCGGCGTAAAGGACAACGCCTAGGAGAGGGCCTGCAACGAGGGTTGGCAATGAACACTTCATGGCAGAACTCCTATAGATGGTGGGCAGCGCGCCCGGGGCTGCGAGATTATCGTGGGCCTACGAGCTGGCCGCAACGTTTCCTCCCTTATGGGGCCGCGGTTTGTGGCGGTAGGTTTTGGGGCTGTGTGTTGAAATCCATTGACTTTTCAAGATGATACGGCAACTGCACGCACGGGTGACATAAATCACAGGCGCTGGTGTTTCATCGCTAAGAAACGCGGCAGGCTCGGAGGTTCGTTTGGCCCTGGATGTGGACAGCTGCTACCGACGTTATGGCCCGATGGTGCTCAGGCGTTGCCGCGCATTGTTAAAGCACGAAGAGGCGGCGCACGACGCGATGCAAGACGTCTTTGTCAACTTGGTGAAGCACGGCGACCGACTGGTGGATGCTGGGTTGTCCTCGTTGTTATTCCGCATGGCTACCAACACCTGCCTGAATCACTTGCGCTCTGCCCGTCGACGTCCAGAGGATCCGGGGGATGAGCTGTTGCAGCAAATTGCCCAAGCGTCGCAGCCGGGCGGGTTGGTAGAAGCACGCTCGTTTTTGGCGTCGCTGTTCCAGGCGGTACCCTCGAACACCGGCCTCATTGCGGTGTTGCACCTGGTGGACGGCATGACGCTCGAAGAGGTGGCACGCGAGGTGGGGATGTCGGTGTCGGGGGTGCGTAAGCGCCTGCGACAGCTCGATAGCCTCTTAGGCAAGGAGAAAGGTCTGTCATCATGAGCCCAGCGCAACATCCGGTTCCAGAGTGGCTCTTAGAGCGCTACCTGTTGGGCGAGTTGCCGGCCGCCCATGCGGCGGAGCTTGCTCATGCGGTGGCTGAGCAACCAGCGTTGCGGGCGCGGCTCGCGGCGCTGTCGACCTCCAATGTCGAGATCTTGGCCGCCTACCCAGTGGCTCGTGAGGGGGCGGCCATTCGCGCGCGCGCGGCAGGTCCTCTTGCACGGCAGGCGCCCCATCGGCGTTGGCATTGGGGACTGTCAGGTTTGGCGTTGGCCGTGCCTGCGACCGCGGCGTTGGTGTTTTTGGTCGTCGCCCATCCAGAAGACCGCGTGGCAAGTTTGACGACTGTGTCACCCGACGCGCCGCTGGTCGTGAGTGACTCCCGCGTGAAGGGCGATGCCCATTTGGTGCTGCGTCGAAAGGTTGGCGAACAGGCCGAGGTGTTGGATGGCGAGGCCCGGGCCCAGCGCGGGGACTTGTTGCAGGTGGCCTATGTCGCGGGGGGCAGACGCTATGGCGCGATTGTCTCGTGGGATGGACGCGGTTCGGTGACGCTGCATTTCCCCACAGAGCCGTACGTCGACACCTTGTTGTCGCAGGAGGGTGAGGTGTTGTTGCCGACTGCCTACGAACTGGACGATGCCCCGCGGTTTGAGCGGTTTGTGTTGATCACCGCAGATGCGCCCATCGACCTAGATCTCGTGATGCGGCGAGCTCACGCGTTGGCCCAAAACTCGGCGCAGGCCGCGACCGGCGTGTTGGCCTTGCCGGATCATTACGCTCAGCGCAGCTTCTTGTTGAGCAAAGCGGAGCGTGAGTGATGACTCGCACAATCCTTAAGTGCTTGGCCCCTTGGGTGATGCTGTTATGGGCAGGGGTGGCGACGGCGGAGGCGCCACCATCGATGCGGCGTCTGGCGCTGGTGATCGGTGCCAATGATGGCGGCGCTGGTCGCGTTCACCTGCGCTACGCCACCACCGACGCCCAAGCGTTTGCCAACGTGCTTGCGACCATGGGGGGTGTGGGCAGGGGCGATACGATTCTGCTGCTCGACCCAGATCGTCAGGCAGTGCAGCGTGGCATGGACGAGCTGGCGGCGCGATCCCAACGAGCCAAAGGCGAGGTTGAGCGCGTCGAGGCGGTGATCTACTACTCAGGACATTCCGACGAGACCGGCGTGTTGCTCTCCGGTGAGCGTTACCCGTACCAGGAGTTGCGTCGGGCCTTGCGCGAGATCAAAGCCGACGTGCGCATTGCGGTCTTGGACTCCTGCTCCTCGGGAGCGTTGGTGCGCATGAAAGGTGGCACGCGGCGTCCGGCATTCGTATTGGACAACACGGCGTCCGTCACGGGGCACGCCATTCTCACCTCTTCGTCGGCGGATGAGGCAGCGCAGGAGTCCGATACACTTGGAGGCTCCTATTTCACCCAGGCTTTGATCTCCGGAATGCGTGGTGCGGCAGATATTTCCAATGACGGGAAAGTTACGTTGAATGAGGCGTATCAGTTTGCTTTCAACGAAACCTTGTCGCGCACCGAAAAGACGCTGGGCGGACCGCAACATCCGGCCTACGACATACAGCTTGCGGGCTCGGGCGACGTGGTGATGACCGACCTGCGTTCCACGGCTGCTGGGCTGTTGGTGCGTGACAGTGTCTATGGGCGCCTGCTGGTTCGCGATGGTGACGGGCGTTTGGTGGCCGAGCTGTACAAGGCCCCCGGCCGACCGCTGGAGCTGGGAATGCCCGCGGGGCGCTATGACGTGCTCTTGCGTCACGACGAGCTCTTGTACCAAACCCACGTGGAGCTGTTGGACGGCGGTCGCACTGAGGTCGATATCGGCATGTTCCAGGAGGTGCCGATCGAGGTCGCGATGATGCGTGGCAATGCGAAAGAGCGCACGTCATTGTTCGCTGAGTTGGGACGCGAGGCAGGGCAGTTCGCTCGGAATGTCGACAAGTTGCTTGAAGAGCGCTTACGTGATGACGCCGACGTGGAGGATGATGCGGCTGCCGACTTGGCGGTGCCTGTGGCTGACCGTGGCCAGGTGACGCGCTTTGCCATCGGCGGGTGGACCGATGAGCCCAACCTGCGCGGTGCGGCGCTCAGCTTTGGCTTCAACAACGTCGCCCACAGGTTTCAGGGTTTCCAACTAGCATTAGGTGGCAACCAGGCGGGGTTGATGGCGCCGGGCGCACAGGTGGCGCTGGGTTTCAACTCCGTGAAAGGTCCCGCGCAAGGCGGCCAATTCTCGGTGGGCATGAACGCTATCACCGAGGCCGATCTCAACGGTTTGCAGATGACTGTGGGAGCAAACTTCGCGGCGCACGGCCTCAAAGGGGCGCAACTGGCTGCGGGGGTGAACACGGTCGGCGGGCACCTCAAGGGGTTGCAGCTTACTTCTGGCATCAACTTGGCGAAGAGCATGAACGGTGCGCAGGTAGGTGTCGTGAACATGCTCGGGAGCGGCGAAGGGCTAGAGCTGGGCGTGCTCTCGGTGCGTAC
>JAKLEG010000189.1 GCA_022703175.1 Myxococcota bacterium
TGCTCATTTGCTTCGCCCTCGGTGCGCCGCCTGTTTGGCTACCGCACCGAAGAGTTGCTGGGGCGACGCATGCTGGACCTCGTGCTCCCAGAAGATGTGGAGCTCATCCACCACGAGCTGCAGTTGGTGGTAACCGGCAAAAACTCTGGTGTGCCCACCACGGTGCGCTGCCGACGCGCCGATGGCTCCAACGTCACCATCGATATCCTCGGCACCAACCTGCTCGATAACCCCGCGGTGCAGGGCATTGTTGTAACAGCCCGAGATGTCTCGGAGCGCCTCCGCCTCGAAGCCGAGCGCCGTCTGCTCTCCGATCGCATTCAACAGACGCAAAAGCTCGAAAGCTTGGGTATCCTGGCTGGCGGTATCGCGCACGACTTTAACAACCTGCTAACCGGCATCCTGGGTCACGCCAGCATCGCGCTCAGCGAGTTAGCCCTCGAAGCCCCGGTGCGCCCACACGTGGAGGTCATCAAGCGTACCGCGGTGCGCGCGGCGGAGCTCACCCAACAGATGCTGGCCTACTCCGGACGCGGCCGCTTCGTCTCCCAAGTCGTCAATCTCTCCGAAGTTGTTGAGGAAATGGGGCACCTGCTGTCGGTATCGGTCAGCAAAAAAGCGACGTTGCGCTACGACTTCGCCCCGGAGCTGCCGCCGGTGGAGGTGGATGCGGCGCAGATCCGCCAGGTGGTCATGAACCTGATCGTCAACGCCTCCGAGGCGCTGGGCGAAAACTCCGGTGAAATCGATATTCGCACCACCCGGTGCCACTTCGGCAATGGCTACGTCTCCCACAACTCGCCGTGCGAGATCCTACCGCCCGGCGACTACGTGGTTCTCAGCGTCTCCGATACCGGCTCCGGGATGCCGCCAGCCATGGTCACGCGGATCTTCGAACCGTTCTTCACCACCAAGTTCACCGGCCGGGGTCTGGGCTTGGCCGCCGTGTTGGGCATCGTGCGCGGTCACCACGGCGCGATCAGCGTCTTTACCGAACAAGGGCGCGGTAGCCGTTTCGAAGTGGTGCTACCGATGGCACCTCATCCAATGGCACTCCCAGTGGTGGCGCCCGCACCCGCACCCAACGTTGATACTCCCGTCGGCGGCTTGGCGTTGGTGGTCGACGACGAGGAGATTGTGCGACTCCTGACCCGCTCCATGCTGGAACGACTGGGCTTCACCACCCTGGTGGCGCGCGATGGCGATGCGGGGCTAGAGCTCTTCTCCAAGAACTGCAACGAGCTCCGTTTGGTTATTCTGGACCTCACGATGCCGAAGTTGGATGGCCTCGAAACCTTCCAGCGGATGCGCAAGATCCGTGAACAAGTGCCAGTGCTGTTGACCTCCGGCTACGCTGAGCAGGACGCAGTGAGCCGGTTTGCAGGCCTAAAGCTCGCGGGATTCATCCAAAAACCGTACGGCCTCGAAGACCTCTCCAAGGCCGTACGGCGCGCACTTGATACTCACACAGAACCGGCTACTTCGGGTTCGCCTTCATGAAAGACGTCATGAACTCGGCGAGCTTCTGCGTCGCTTCGAGCGAAACGGCGTTGTAGAGCGAAACGCGCACACCGCCCGTCGAGCGGTGGCCTTTGAGCCCAACAAAGCCGGCCTTCTTAGCCTCAGAAATGAACTTCGCTTCGAGATCCTCCGACGGCATTCGCAGCGTCAGGTTCATCCAGCTTCGCGAGGGCTTCTGGACCGTGCCCTTGTAGTAGCCAGGGTTGTTATCCATCATCCCGTAGATGATGTCCTTCTTGGTCCGGTTGACCTCTTCGATCTTCTTCAACCCACCTTGAGCTTGGATCCACTCCAAGACCAGTTTCACGACATAAATGCCGAACGCCGGCGGCGTGTTGTACAGCGAGTCCTTCTCGGCATGTGTCTTGTAATTCAACATCGTTGGGATGTTGTCCGGACACTTGGCCAAAAGGTCGTCGCGCACGATCACCATCGTCACGCCAGCGGGACCGAGGTTCTTTTGGGCGCCCGCATAGATCAGCGAGAACTTGCTGAAATCACGGGTCCGGCCAAACATGTCAGACGACATGTCGCACACCAACGGCACGCTCCCGGTGTCCGGGAAACTGTCGTACTCAGTACCATAGATGGTGTTGTTTGAGGTGACGTGCAGGTATGCGGCATCACCGGGGACCTTAAGCTGTGCAGGCGTCGGCACGTGGTCGTACTTGGCGGTTTCGCTGGAGTAAAGCACGTTGACGTTGCCCACGCGCTTGGCTTCCTTGGCCGCCTTGTGCGCCCACTCACCGGTATCGGCGTAGCAGGCCGTCTTGCCCGCAGCGAGGAAGTTCATCGGCACCATCGAGAACTGCATCGACGCGCCGCCGCCAACGAAGATGACTTTGTAGTTGTTGCCGAGCCCGGCAATTTCGCGCACCAACGCCATCGCCCGGTTGTTCACCTCTTCGAATTCCTTCGAGCGGTGTGACATCTCCAGAATCGACATGCCGGTGCCCTTGTAGTCCAAGAACTCTTCTTGGATCTGCCGCAAAACCTCCAGCGGCAATGCCGACGGGCCGGGATTGAAATTGAATACTCGCTTCGCCATAACCCTAACCTTCCTCTCTATGTCTCAAGAGCTTACCAAGCTCCCCTATTTGTGCGTGTTGACCCACTCGCCAATGATCCGATCAACCATGATGCCAATACGGGTCATGTTCTCTTTCGTCGAAGCCCCGAGGTGCGGCAAAAACAGGGTGTTCGGGGCATCCATAAGCGGCGTCTTCTCGGGTGGGTCTGAATTCCACACATCGGTGGCATAACCACCAAGCTTGCCGCTCTTCAACGCCGCCACCACATCCTCTTCGTTGATCAACTTGCCGCGGGCGGTGTTGATCAGGAACGCACCCTCCTTGAACTTCGCCAAAGTCGTCTTGTTAATGATCCCCTTGGTGCTATCCAACAACGGCATGTGCATCGAGATGTAGTCCGACTTCGCCAGCACCTCGTCGAACGAATCGACGATTTCCGCATAGTCGGTGAAGGCCACATCGGGGTGCCAGCCCAACACGCGCATCCGAAACGCCTGCGCTCGTGCCGCCAACGCCAAGCCGATACGCCCCAACCCCAAGATTCCCAATGTCTTGCTGTGAAGTTCGGTGCGCTCAAGCTCCTTCTTCAGCCACTTGCCTTCGCGCATCGACTTGTCGGCTGCCGCAATCTTGTTGGGCAATGCGATCATCATCGCAAAGGCCAACTCCGCCACAGCCACCGTCGAGGCGTCGGCCGTGTTCATCGCTTTTACGCCGCGCTCGGCAGCGGCTTTCAGGTCGATGCTATCCATACCCACGCCGCCGCGGATAATGAGCTTCAAGTTTTTTGCAGCTTCGAGATACCCCTTGTCGGCCTTCGTCTTGGAGCGGACCAGAATGATGTCGGCTTCCGCGGCCCGCTTCGGGTCGTCGGTGACCTCACCATACTTGGCCAACGTCTTGGGGAGTTGTTTGTCAAACGCATCAGCAATGTGAATCAACATGATAAGCAAGCTCCTCGCTATCAATCGTTAAGCGTGGCTACGACCACGCCATCTCGTAGCTTCGGTTCAAACCACGTCGACTTGGGTGGCATCACGTCGCCAGCATCGGCCACTTGGAACAACTGCTCCAGCGTGGTTGCGTAGCAGGCGATGGCAAGCTTGAACTCGCCGCCATCAACCAGTCGCACCAGCTCCTTCGTGCCGCGAATGCCGCCAACAAAGTCGATACGCTTGTCGGTCTTCGGGTCGGTGATTCCCAAGAACGGCGCAATCAGGTTCGCGTGAATAATGCTCGCATCGATGACAGCCGTCGGGCTCTTCGCGTCGAAGCTGTGCGGCTTGGCAACCAGTTTGTACCAGCTCTTGTTCGCGTACAGACCGAACTCATGCACTTTCGTGAGCGTCGGTTCGGTTTGGGTATGAGTGACATCGAAGCTCTGCTGCGCCTTTTCGAGTAGCGCCTCTACCGTGAGACCGTTCAGGTCCTTCACCACCCGGTTGTACGCCAAGATCTTCAAGTCGCTGGCCGGGAAGATCACGTTCAAGAAGTAGTTGTACGTTTCGCGGCCGGTGTGCGCCGTGTTGTTTTGCATCCGACGACGTCGTACCTCTGAAGCGGCGGCACTGCGATGGTGGCCGTCGCAGATGTAGATGGTCTCTAGCTTCTTGAAACCCTCTTGGATCGCCACCACGGTTTTCGGGTCGTTCACCACCCACAGCTCATGACGAATGCCGTCGTCGGCGACAAAATCATAGGTTGGCTTGCCTTGGGTGATGCTGGCAAACAGCGGCTTCAACGGTTTGTCTTCACGGAACGCGCAGAAAGCTGGCCCCACCTGGGCCCCAAGAACTTCGATGTGCGTCGCTCGATCTTTGACCTTCTCGGGTCGGGTGTGCTCATGCCGCTTGATGATGCCGCGGTCGTACTCATCACAGCTTGTCAACGCCACCAAACCAGTCTGCGCGCGCCCCTCCATCCACAGGCGGTAGATATAGAAGCACGATTGTGCATCTCGCATCATCACGCCGGTTTTCTCGAACTTCTCGAGGTTCGCCTTGCCACGCAAATAGACCTCGTGGCTGTAAGGATCAGCGCTGTCGTCAAACTCCAGCTCCGATTTGTTCACACGCAAGAAAGACACCGGGTTACCGGCGGCCATCTGGCGAGCCTCTTTGGTGTTCAAAACATCGTAAGGTGGTGATGCCAAAGCCTTGGCTTGTTCAGGTGACGGACGCAATCCACGAAACGGCAGAACGGTAACCACTCAGGACCCCTTCTCTATGGCGGCCACGCCGCGTACTCGGGCGCGAGCATAGAGGAATAGGTCCAAAATTCAACCCCACGCCGCAACGCGGCACAGCCCCCCCCTTGCAACACGACGACGCTGAGAGTAGGTGGATTGGTTGATCAGCGTGCTAACGATGCGCTTGCACGGGGCGCACCGATGTCGAGCGAATGGCGGCGGCCTGATGCTTCAACGCTGCTTGAGCCATCGGCACAAAATCGGCCAAACGATCTAATTGTGCTTGCTCGCGCGTGTAGGCGTAGCCCACACAAACGGCGGTACTGCGTTGCCACGTTGGATCCGTCACCGGATCAAAGCGCACTTCGAGGGCTGCGCGCGCAGTCACTTCACCGTTAGCCGCAGCAAACAGCCACCGGTAGCGCATTTCGCTATTGCCTTGCTGCTCCACCGGCGACAATGCCGTTAGACTTCCGGCGCCCAAATCCCACTCCACAATCTGGAAGCCTTGTTGCAACAGGCTCAGGTGGATGGCCTCAAGCAGGACCGGCACCGATTCAGACACGGCGACGCGTGGCGGCTCGTACGGCTTGCGAAACCCAGTCACGCCACACCCAGCCACCCACATCACGCTGGCCAAAAACCAAGCCATACGAGCCATAACGCGCCTCACGGCTTCGCTGTATTCAAGAGACGTGCCGCACAATCCGGGTAATTTATATTTAAAAATCGCGCAGATAGAGTTGTGCCACGTCCAGAGACTGCGGGTCGGCCAAACCCGGGGCGCGTTTCACCCTGACGTCACGTGCCGATGTATTTCGCGTAGATAGCCTTGGCCACCCGTGGGTCAGTGGTCCCCCGTACCAGGGCCCGACCGTCGGCAAACACCACCACATCCAACGCCCCCACCGCAAAACGCAACCGCTCGGGCGACAACTCCACGGCGAACTGCGCCTGAAGCGCTTGCGCCAAGGTTGACAGGGCCACACCAAGATCATTGGCTGGGGTCACCTGCACGGCATTGCGACCACACAGGCGGGCGACCTCGCTGACACCCTGACGGTCGAGAAACTCGCGACGTCCCAGACCGCACGCGGGACAACGAGGATCGCGCGGCACCGCGAAGGTGCGAAAACTGGGAGGCCAGAGGTCAATCGTCACAAGCGTTGCAGACCAGCTCTCCGGTTGCACCAACAGCCGCATTGCCTCAGTGGCCTGCAGCGCACCGACAATGGCTGGCGCGGTGTTCAACACACCCATTGTATCGCACGTCGGCAAAATTCCTGGAGGCGCGAGCTCCGGAAACAGGCAGCGCAAACAGGGTCCCCGCCCCGGAACAAACCCACAACAGATCCCGGACGTGCCCACTGCACCACCGTAGATCCAGGGCGTGCCGGTTGTCAGACAAGCATCGTTCAACAGGTAACGCGTTTCCAGGTTGTCGGTTCCGTCTACCACCAAATCGACGCCTTTTAGGAGCGTCAGGACGTTGTGGGGCGCGATATCCATGACCTGGGCATCCAACACAGCCTGACTGTTCACGATTGCAAGGTGGCGCTGCGCCGCGACCGCCTTGGGCACAGCCTGCGCAACGTCTTGCTCGTCGTACAGCGTCTGGCGTGGTAGGTTCGACAATTCGACAACGTCGCGATCGACCAACACCAAGTGGCCAACACCAGCGCGACACAACAACGTCGCCAATGTACTGCCCAGCGCGCCGCAGCCCATCACCGCCACACAGCTTTGCCGCAACCGCGCCTGACCCTGGGGGCCGAGCTGCGCCAACAACGCCTGGCGACTGTAACGCAAATCGGCGTTCACAGAACTCATAGGTCGGTCATCCTAAGGGTCGCGCCATGGTTTTCCAAGCGGTCAGCGCTGCTGACAATCACTCCAGGTTTCGATAGAGGTTCAGGGTGCATCCTTCACTGCGAGCCCTGGGCTTTTCATTGATCGAACTCCTCGTGACGTTGGCCATCGTCAGCGTCCTGTCGTCTCTGGCCATCCCGCGATTCATGGCCTACCGGACGCGCTCCGCGCAATCCGAAGCAAAAACCACGTTGGGTCTGCTCGTTAAAACAGAAATTGCCTACTACTCAGAAGCCGAAACCTTCACTGACGATCTCGGCCGCTTGGGCCTCGACCTCACGGGCAACCCCCGCTACGTGTATGGCTTTACGTCAGATAACCTGCCAGGTCCGTCGGGACGAAATGACACTGCGGAACTGGCGGCGGGTGGCTCCACCAGCTTCTCCACCAGCAAGATGATCGATTCCTACGGCGTCGTGCTCGCAGAAGGCGACCTCCCTCCGGCGGTGGTCACATCTACGGACTTCACGGCGGGCGCCGTGGGCAACGCCGATTTCGATGCAACCCTCGACCAATGGACCGTCAATCGCCACGGCCAATATGTGGCAGTGGTCGATGACGTGGACAACGGAGTCTCCCCATGACCGACGCCGCAGACCGACGCCGGTCACCCCGGTTTAGTATCCGGCTGCCCGTCAACGTCCTGGGTGCAAGTGATCTGCCCAACTCGCGCGACCTGTCCGACACCGGCTTGTTCATCGAGACTCAAGAAGCCAACACCATCGGTGCGCCACTCTCGGTGCGCCTCGTCAACCCCGTCAGTGGTGAATCGATCCCAGCCATCTGCAAGGTGGTGCGACAGGTCCACGACAGCAATGGCCATCAGATCGGTTTGGGTCTGCGTTTCGCCAATTTTGACAGCCTGTTGCAAGACAAGGTCCGCAAGCTATTGGTGGATGTCGCTGGCGCTGAGTTTCCAGCCACCCACCCTGGTGCGCTAGCGGATACCGATGTCGCCTACCAAGGTGGGTTGGAAGCGCCGTCCCCTGCCACGTCAATGGCGGTGGCCGAAACTTCGGTGGTGTTGTCCTTTGCCGATCTTACCGTCACCACCGAGGCCGACGCCGACTACTCTAACCCTGCCGAACTCGAATCGTTGGCAGCACAGACTCTGGCGCCGTCGCCGAGCACGCTGGACGTGGATTTCTCCGATCTCGACGCCGTCGGCCCCTCCGACACCGAGCTCGTCAGCCCGTCGTCAGGCCTTACCCGCACACCGCAATTGGGCCTTTGGGATCGCGCACGTAGCTGCATCACCGAGGCACTGGCCGCAGAACGTACCGGCCGGCCACATGACGCTGCGCGGTTGTTACAAGAGGCGTTGACGTTCCGTCCGCCCAATGCGGCTGACATTCATATTCGCTTGGCGCTGTTGGGTCTCGGCGCCTTGGCAGACCTGGCTTTTGCCGAGGAGCATGCTCAGGCTGCCGTCGAAATTGCCGGTAACCGACCGCAGGCCCGACGCATCCTACGCGCGGTGCAAACCCAGCGAACCCGCCCACGCACCGCCAAAGCCGCCGCCGCTCCCACCGCGCCGGTCATCATCGCGCACCGCATGGATCCGGGTGAGGCGATACGCCGACGCTTTATCGGTTTTGTCGCGCTGATTGCGATTGCCGCGGCGGTAGGTTTTACCGCATGGCGTTTCTTCAGCCCGTTCGACGAGCGACCGGTCGCCGTAACCATGGCCCCAATTCAGGCGCTCGTACCAGCGGCCAGCGCCGTCAGCCACCGCGAACGGTTGGTCGTCACGGTTGTCGATATCGCGGCGTGGCACGCCCTCGCCGACAAGCAATCTCACCTGGAACAACTGGGCACTTGGGCGCAGACCACGTTGCACATCAGCGAAGTCATCGTCACCGATACAGCGCCGGTACTGCTGGCACGCGTCAAAGACGGCAAAGCCATCGTCTACCGCTAGCGGTTCAAATGACCTGACGGATCATAGCGACAAATGTGCGGGCAAAAGCTTAGGCCGAGCAGTCATGGCCAGCCGCAGCTTGTCGATGACGCGGCCTTCAATCTGCCGCATCCGCTCACGCGAGACTCCAAAACCATCGCCAATCTCAGCGAGCGTGGCGGGCTCCTCAGCCAACAACCGACGATCTAGCACGGCCCGTTCTTTGTCGTCCAACGCTGCGGTCGTGCGCTCGATGGCGCCACGCAACAGCTTCTGCTCTTCGTGCGCGCCCAATTGCGCTTCTTGGTTAGGCACGTCGTCAGCCAAGACGTCCATGTGACTGGTTTCGGCCTCGTTGCTTACCGGCGCATCCAGCGAAAAGTCGCGCGCCGCCATCCGCATCTCCATTTCGGAGAGCTCGGCATCGGCAACACCCAACCGGCGCGCCAGCTCCACGTCGGAGCCATCGACACTGCTATCGGCACCGGCATCTTGCTGAAGCTTCGAACGTTCGGAACGCAGCTTGAAAAACAGCTTGCGACGCACGCGCCCTGAGCCCAGCTTCACGAGCGACCATGAACGCAAGAGGAACTCGTGAATATGGGCGCGGATCCACCACACCGCATAAGAAATGAGTCGATAGCCCTTGTCGGGGTCGAACTTCTTCACCGCGTGCATCAGGCCGATGTTGCCTTCTTGAACGATGTCCAACAAACGCAAGCCATAGCCGCGATACTCGTAGGCAATCTTGACGACAAAACGCAAGTTGGCCACAACCAAGCGATGCGCGGCTGCGACATCGTCTTCATCCCGAAGCCTGCGCGCCAAGGCCTGCTCTTCCTCACGGGATAAGAGCGGGAAACGCGCAGCCTCAGTGACGTAACGCTGAAACTCCGAATCATGATGTAGTGTAAGTGCCGTTGTCATCGTGGGTCGTCCATTCACTCCCAGAACCATCGCAAGGCCGCTGACATTCCGTTAGAGCCAGCGAACACCTCCTTCGGTGCAGGTGCGAAAATTTCCTCCCGCGACCTGCCAAACACCTCGCGAGGCAGCCTCTAGTACCGCATTGTAAGGACCGAATCAACGCCGTCAAGGGCCTGTAACATGGCGTTTATATTAGTATTTTACAAAGTCTCCCGAGGCTTCGGCGTGCGGCACGACTTGACGCAATGCATCATATCAAGCCATCACGGTACGCCGGTGCGGCTACCAACCTTAGCCCACATCGATCTTGATGCGCTTGGGACGAGCACTGGCCGCACGCGGCAAGGTGATCTGCAATACGCCGCGTTCATAGGTGGCCTCACTGCAACTGGGATCCACCGCGCAG
>JAKLEG010000019.1 GCA_022703175.1 Myxococcota bacterium
GATGACGGGGACCAACGCTCCTTGCGCTTTGGGACCCCGGACGCCGACGATCAAACCGCGATTTCCCTGAGTCAGCGGGCGAATGTACCCACCGAGTACGTGCGCGACGCCTTTGTTGCCACGGCCTTTACCCCAGCGCTGGAGCACGTGCTGATGATCGGTTTGGGGGGCGGCAGCTTCAGTGCGCGCCTGCACCAGTCCCTGCCGAGCACCCTCATCGACGTGGTGGAGATCAACGCCGAGGTGGTGCAGGTGGCCGAGCGCTTCTTTGGTGTGAGTCCAGATGCGCGCCTGCGCATCCATGTCGCAGATGGCCGCCAATTCCTCGAACAGACACCCGCGCGCTACGACCTGATTCTGGTTGACGCCTACAGCGGCGAGGGCATCCCGACGCACCTCACCGATCGGGCCTTCTTCGCGCTGGTCCGCGCCCACCTGAACCCACACGGTGTGGCGCTGTTCAACGTTGCCCTGTTGGAAGATGCGGCTGAGCGGAATCTCGTGCGCACCATTCGCCAAAGCTTCGTGGGCCTCGCATGCCTCCATACGCAGGTGGACGACAACCTGTTGGTGATGGCGCTCGCGACACCGCTGCCTGCGCGCCAAACCATGCAGGCCGCGCTCCAACAACGAGCGCAAGCGTTGGCGTTACCATGGGACTTGCCGGCCACAGGCCAACGCGTTGAGCTGCCGTGCAAATAAGCGATCGCGAGGCCCGGTAACGCTTTGACGACGCCTAGGCGCGACGGCGCGGCCAGAGCAGACCCACCAAGAAGACCACCCAGGGGGCCATGGCCGAGTTCGGCAAGGCTGCGCAACCACCCGTGGCGCTGCTGCCGGTGTCGTCTGGGGGGGTGGTGGTACCGGGTTCGGTTGGCGTGGTAGGCGCTGTGACCGTGATCACTTTGGTCTTGCTGGCCACCCCTGTCAGATGCGTGGCCGCAAGTTTTACCGTGTAGCTCCCGGCGCTGCCGAAGGTATGCACCGGAGAGATCACCGTAGAATCGGTGCCGTCACCAAAGTCCCAGGAAAAGCCCTGCGCTTCGCCGCTCGTCAGGTTGGTAAAGACGACATTCAGCGGCGCCACACCGCCAGTGACCGACGATGAGAAATCCACCGCCGGAGGTGTGTAGGTCACTTTGAAAGAGACGGTCAGGTTGGCCACGTCGCCCAATTGGCTCTCAAACGGCACCACCAGGGTGTGGGTACCTGGGGTAAAGTCGTTGGGATCGATGGAGACGGTGAGCGGCTTGCTCTGCTGCGTCGTCAGGCTCCCGGAGGTGACGGGTAACAACGAGACTTCGCTGGGCGCGGCGCCGGCATCCCACAACAACGTCTTGCCGCCGCAGTTGGAGAGCGTGACGAGCTGGTTCACCGGATCGTCGCCAAGCTCAGCGGTAACGGTGACGTCTTGTGGCTCCACGCAGGGGAACGGCGGCGCTTCGCTGGGGCTGACGTCAAAGGTCACGGCGTTGGCGGCGAAGCAGACCCCCTCGGTCATGAAGGTGTCGCAGTCGTCATCTTGGGAGATCTTGAAGAAGCCCTGATCGCCAAAGCCTTCGCCCCAACTGTTCTTCGCGATGAAGCTGTTGTCGCCATCGTCCCAGCCCACCAGCTCCACCATGTGCCAACCCTGGTAGGTGGCGCCGTCGGTGCGGCTGTAGACGCCTGAGCTGTAGTCATACAGATCATCGTAGACGCGCATGCTGGTGGCCACCGGGCCCGCAAGCAGCATGTCTTTCAGTTCGCTGACATCGGGAGGCAGGATCGTGCTGTGCCAATCCACCACGCGCACGATGCGGTCGTCATAGTTGGCACATGCGCCCGCGCCGCACGCCGTGCCCGCACCCACGTAGGGCAAGCAGCCTTCATCGACCGCGCCTGTATTCTTCAGATAGTTGGCCACTTCCTGGCCGGTGCCACCGCTTTCGCAGCTGCCGAATTGCAAACAAGAGATGACGTCTTGCTCGGAGAGGTCAGGTTCGTAGTCGGGGGCATCCAGGGCAATAGCAAACTGCGTTTCTACCGAGGCAAGGCTCGCGAACACAAAACAGGCGCCACACGTGCCCTGATCTTTGGGGGTCGTGGTGAAATCTTTGCCGCTGCGGTCACGCCACGAAAAATAGGGGTCACTGGTTGTAGCCGAACGGCTGGCCGGCGCAGGCATCCGAGTCATGCGCTGAGCGTGAGCCTGCGCATCGATGTCGGTTAGGAATGGCTGTCCAGAAAGAGCCGGGGGTGTGGCAAACGCGCGCGCCGGGGCCGCCTGCCACATCAAACCCTCCGCCCGGATCCGCTCATTCAACGCGTCTGCGTTCGTTAAAACCAACGCCACCACCATGCTTGCCGCGTAGACCATCGGTTACTCCCGTGGGGACAACTACCCCGTCGTAGGGATTGTCGGCAGCCACGGCGCTTTTGTTGCGTCGCGCTTCGGGAAATTCAATTGCGATTTTAGGTAGTTACAAACACGATACGGGCGCCATTCAAGGGCCCTTACGTAGGGTGCAGCCAGAACGTCAGGTGGCCTCTGGGGCTTAGGTGGGCACCTGCCGTCGTAGGTTGATGGCCAGGCCACCGCTGCCAAGCAGCAACATCAACGCCGCTTGCACCAACGTCTTATAATTCACTTCGGGCGCACGCAGCGCCAAGTAGATAAACAACGAGCCCACGGCCAACAGCAGCACGTACACGGCCACCATGACGCGCCGGGCGCGTTCGCGCGTGGCTAAGGTGTCTTCGCCGAAGATACGATTGTAGACCACCATGCCCAAGGCTGCGATGACGCCCAGGCCCGCAAACACCCACCAGAAGCGCTGCGCAGCCACCGGGCCCGCGTCGGTCCCCACGAGTGGCTTGATCAGTGCTCCATACACCGTACCGCCCGCGTTGGCCCCGATCAGGCTGCCGATGACCCCGTAGAGGAAGGCGTAACCCATGTAGACCGCCTTTTTGTCGGCCGGAGCCACGAGCCCAATGTAGGAGTAGTACTTGGGATGGGCCGTCATCTCGCCCACAGAAAACACCGCGATGCCGGCCATGAACACCCAGATACTGGTGGAGCTGGCGAGCAACACAAAGCCCAAGGCGCCAATACCGATACCAACCACGATCGTCGGCAAGGCCGGCCGATTCTTCACCAACGCGCTGACACCGACCTGTAACGCGATGATGGTGAGGGCGTTGATAACGGTGACGTGCTCCGCCGAAAAGGTGAAGCCCAGACCAACGCGGCTGAGCACAGCGTTGATGGGTGTGGGGTCGATAAAATCGCGCAGGTACCACAGCACGGAGCCAAAGTTCTGGAAGTAAAGAATCCAAAACCCAGAATAGACCAAAATCATCAGCATGAAGCGGGCGTCACCCAACACCAGCGCGGCGTCTTTGAGCACCTGATCGATCCGCTTGGTGGTCTCAGGCCGGGGTGGGTCTTTGAACAACGCCAAGGTCGGCAAGAGCATCAAACCGGTGTACAGCGCCGAGGCCGCAAACACGTACGACCACGAAAAGCCCTTGAGATATGTCACCAAGAGCGGCGCAGCGAATGCACCCAGGTTGATCATCCAATAGTAAACGCCAAAACCAAACGCGGAGTTGGCCACTGTAGTGGTGCGCGCAATGGTGCCAGAGATGATGGGTTTGAACAGCCCCGCGCCGGTGGCCATCACGAGCAGGCCCAAGAACACCAGCCCATAGGCCTCGACGTTGCCAGCGATGAAGTAGCCCGTGCACAAAAATGAAAAAGCCACGAGCAGCATGCGCCGGTAGCCGTAGCGATCGGCCAAGGCACCCCCCAAGATCGGCAGCACATAAGTGCAGGCGTACACCAAGCTTTGTAAGAAGCCGACCGACTGCTCGCTGAAGCCGCGCCCGCCCTCCGCCACGCTCCCGGTCAGGTAGACGGCCAACACCGAGTTCAAGCCGTAGTAAGCCGCGCGCTCGAACAGCTCCATGATATTGGCGAGCCAGAAGACGCGCGGAAACGACGACAGCGAGGCTTGTGCGGGCGTGCTTTGCATGGCCGGCACCTTAGCCAAGAGCGACGCCGACTGCCAACCAACTATCCGACGAGATTTTGTACCTGCAAGAGCTCCATGGTTTGGCGGGAGCGCTTGCGCAACAGCTCGTGGCTGGTGGGCGTATCTAAGCGTTCACGCAATTCGGTGTCTCGCACCAACTCAGCCAACAGCTCGCGCGGCAGCTTGTAACGGGCCAGCGCCAGGGCATCCAAGCTGGGTGGCAAACACTCGCGCGGCGCCGGAAACGCTTCATTCACCAATGAGTAAACCGTGAAACGCGACGCTGGCGCCGAGGCCCACATCCAGACGCCTTCCTCCAACGCCATGTCGAAGTTTTGATGTAGGCCGATGATCGGATCATCTTCCTGGCGGTGCGCCTCGCCAAAACCGGCGTAGTTCCTAACGGGCCCGAAAATCCGAAAGCTGAACAGCGCGGCATAGTAATCGGCCACGCGCGGATCCACGGCGGCCAAGATGTCGGTGATGCCCAACTCCTTCCAGGCGTAGCGCCACATCGTCGCCATCAACGCCATCACCAGGCCGTTATGGCGCGCAGGTTTGGCCACGGCTAACGCACCAATCTCCGCAAGCTGCTTGCAGACCCCACGTAGCTGTTGGGTCTGTTCCGGATAGGTCAGATCAATCGGTAACTTAGCGGCAGAGTCTTGGGTGACCGAGACAGTTCCTAACGCTTCTTGTCCGCGCCGCATCACGAACACCGTGGAATGTGGCAGAGTGTGTTGCGGCGTCAACCACATCCCAGAGGGTTGCCGCGTGATCCAGCCGCGCTCTACATAACAATCGTGGACCAAACCGAATGCCGCACGATAGGCAGCGGCGGAGTGCGCGACCTCCAGCGTGACACCCTCCAAGACCGCCGGGTCAAACGCCGCATGACGCCGAACCAAGGCATGCCGGAGCCGGCGCGGCAGCAATCGCAGCCAGCCCTCACGCCGCGACATGACGCAACTCCAGAGGCGCCACCGCCTGGGTGACGACGACACCGGGCGCCACCGCCGCACCCATGAAGTCCACGACGATAAGCTCCGGCGCTACGGTGACCGGCAACCCCGAAGCCATGCGCACAAGCAGAGTGGTCGCAAGCGCGGCCACTGAGGCCGCACCCGGAGCCACCTGCGGCGCGGGACATGGCGTACCGTCAGCCATCACCGTCAGGGCGCGTTGCACCACGCTTACCACCAAAGGATCCAAGCGCGTCGTAAGCTTCTGCATGAAGCCCGCGAACAGCTCGACATAGGAGAGGTCGGCAAGGGCTGCGCCCTTCGGAATCCCAAAGACATCGGCGAAGCTGACGGGACTGCCCACGGGGAACACCATCGCGGCCGCCCCAAAGCCCGCGGCCACGGCCGTGATCAGTGGCTTGTGTTGCGCATGCGCGGCGGCATGCACGGCGGCGATGCCGGCGATGTCCAAGAAGTCGATGGTATCTAGCACCACGTCGACTGAACCCACCATCTGCTGCACGTTGGTCGCGTCGAGCATGCCCACTTCGCGGATGTCAACGTCAGGCTGGATGGCCCGCAGGCGTCGCGCCAACGCCGCGGTCTTCGAGGTACCAACGTCAGCGCTGGTGAATGCCTGGCGATTCAGGTTGTGGGTGGACACCGTATCGCCATCGGCCAAGGTAAAGTGCAGATACCCCAGTCGCACGCAGGCCTCGGCAATCGAGCTACCAATCCCACACCCGGCAATAAGCAGATGGGTCTCGGCAATCGTCGCCTGCGCGGCCTCGGTGACATAGCCAGCGTTACGTTTCACAAACTCCGCGTAGGTAGACATGCGACCTCCATTCGGTTCCTCCGGTGCAATCCCGGAACGACCCAAATGGAGAACCGCGCCTCTGCCATGACCCCCGCGTGCGCCGCCAGCAGGAGCACCGCTGTGGCCTCAACGCGCTGATATTGCTAACGAATCAACGACTGCCGCGAGTCATGCCGACCCTCGTCGTAGGCTCGCTCAAAGGCCCCCAAAACGGCCCGAGCGGGCGGCGTCGGCACGGGCGCACGGCCAGGCCGAATGGCTGAGCGGTTCGTACGCTAAGATCCTAAAAAGACCCAGGTTTCCGAACGTTACCAGCACCGAACCCTCAGCTTGCAACCACGGCTCGGAGACGCTGGTGGCGGCGCCCTGGGGCATATACTGCCAGCCGAGGGCAAACGCCGCATCATAGCTGGCCACGCAGTAATTCGGCAGCTGCGTGGTCGCATCGATACAGGCGCCCGTAGCCACCGTGGAACCCAAGGCGGTCGCGGCTAACCCTTGCGCACGCATTGCGATTTGAGCTTCACCGATGAGCTCCAAGTCCACTTGGCGCAACCGCACAAGACGGTTGCCAGCGAAGCTGGCCGCGCTCCGAGGCGCCACACTCACAACCACACCACCCTCTTCGTCAGTCACCGCCGCGAGCAGCACCACATCGACACCGGCAGCAGTCAGCGCCACACTCGCCAAGCTCTCCCCCGTAGGAGCATGCGCACGAATGAGCGTGCTGCCGCTGCCTACCAACAACGTCCCAGCGTCATCCAACAACAGCAGCGATGCCGGCCATGGCTGCTCCCAAAGCACGCGACCGTCATTGGGCATATAGCCCGCGCAGCTTTCACCTGCGCTGCACACGACCCAAACGCTGTCTGAGACGAGGGCACAGAGACGCCCGCCGTGCGGCGTCGGCATCGGAATGCGAAAACGCTCGCGGCCATCGGGTGCAAGCGCCACCAACGCCGATCTCCCGGCGAAGTAAACCGTGCCATCCTGCGCCACGCATACCGACGCGCGACTGTCGTAAGCCCCCAGGGTGCTGGACTGCGTTGCAACCCAGGCCGCCTGTGCCTCGGCATTCACCAACGCCAGGTTTTCGTGCAGCGACAACACCGAGCCAAACCGCGTCCCCAGCACCACGGCTTCGCCACGCGGGGTGCTCGCGAGGCCCACCACGGTGCCGGCTTCTGCCCACATGGTGGTGTCCCACGCATACCCCGACAGCAACGTCAGATCGCTATGCAGCGCTTGCAGACGCGAACCGGAGCCATCGGCAAGCGGGAGACTCATTACCAAGGTGTCGGGTGCCACTTCGGTGAGCGCGCCAGCAAGGTAGGAGCTCTGGGCCAACACGTCACCGGCGACCCGGCAACGCCGATTGTCGGCGCACCCAGAGGCGCAGCGCAGCTCAGTGAAGGCAAACTCACACTCCCCGGTTTGCATCGCGCAATGCCCAGGGCTGCGATAAGTACGTAACACGTTGTCACTGGAGCACACTGGGGCAGGCGGCTCTATGCACGAAACGGCCTCGCAGCGATACCCCGCCAGGTCGACTCCCGGACCGCACGCGAGGAGCGATAACAAAGCCAACAGACTTGTCACCTGCATGCGTCGCTTCAACCCACGCCACCTTGCGGGTGTCCGCGGCGCCGCGCAACTCCTCACGGGACAACCTTCGTAAACGGCAACACCCCGTGATGGCACTGCTCGGCCGCGGCCCCCTGTAGGAACTGCGCCAAGGCAATATCGCTCTCCAGAGCACGCAAGAGCTCGGCGCCCGCGACGGCCGGCTCACAAAAGAGCCAAATGAGTCGCTCGGCGCCCTGGGAGGCGTCCAACACAAAGCTATCGGCCAACGGCTGCGTCCCTGCCGCGCTAAGCTGCAACGGCGCGCGCGGTGCCCGCGCAGGATCAGGATACAACCAGGTGCGAGCTTGCATGGCGTCTACCAGTACGGCGCCGAACTGCCCAGGCGTCCCTGCCGCGAGCACCAACCGGAGCGCATCGCCTGCGTGCAACGAAGCGTTGGCTTTGACCTCAAATTGTTCAACGCCGCGCTCCGCCACCACCTGCAGGCTTACGGCCCCCTTAAACCTCACCTCAGGTGCAACCACGGTGGTTGGGTTGGGCAGCAAGATCACCGCCAAGCTCGCGGCCACGGCGACCGAGGCAACACTCAACACCGGCAGGCGCCACCGCTGCCATCCGATGGGGGCCGTGGGGCCGGCCAACCGCGCCTGCAAGCGCTGCCATTCGCGTGCCGCATGACTTTGGTAATCCGCAAGGTTGTGTTGGATATCGGCAAGCTCGGCAGCACACCGGCTGCAGCCCTGCACATGTGCGGCCAAAGATCGATGCTCGTCGGGCGCCGCCTCTCCCAAGGCCCATTGCGATAAGCGTAGGTGATTCGGACAGTTAGGCATCGCTCCCCTCCTTGGCAACGCCAAAGCGCGCGCGAAACTGGGTGAGGCGCTTCACCACCGCGCGCCGCGAAATACCCAGGTGGTCTGCGATTTCATCCTGTGTCATGCCATCTAGGTAGGCCCCAACCAGAATTTGGAACGTGCGTTCGTCGACGCTTTGGGCCAACAGCACCAGTTGCCG
Organism: Myxococcota bacterium; assembly: GCA_022703175.1. Classification (GTDB taxonomy): domain Bacteria; phylum Myxococcota; class XYA12-FULL-58-9; order XYA12-FULL-58-9; family XYA12-FULL-58-9; genus JACRCV01. Next base: position 8,403 of record JAKLEG010000019.1, read on the forward strand.
CTGCGCATCCAACGCTTCGCCGGGACGTGGGGCGGGCGCCGGGGCGGCATCGGTACGACCGTCGAGCGTGAACCCTTTACGCTGACGGGTACGCAGCACCTTGAAGCAAACCCGCGAAGCGATGCGGTACAACCATGGCAGGTAGGAGTCGCCATAGCGAAACGAGCCCAAATGGCGGTGCGCCAGGACAAACGTCTCCTGCACAGCATCCTCCGCATCGGCGCGGTCTCTCAAGATCCGCACACACCTGTCGAAGAGCACCGGGGCATAGCGGTGAAACAGCTCCTCGACCGTATGGCTTGCATCCGTCACGCGCCTCTACATCCCTGAATCCCAATGCCGCGCCAAGTGAGAACCACACTAACTTGAGACGCCGCCCGAGCCGCGATCACGCCTTGTGTCGTCTGCGCCGACGCGCTTGAATCCCGACCATCATGGATATCGCCCTCCTGGTTGCTCTGCTTGTCGGCATCGTGTTGGGTGCGCTCGTCACCTGGGTTGTGCTGAAAGGTCGCATCGAGCTGACCGTGCGCGATGCGCGCGCCAGCTTGGAAGTAGAAAAAGCCACACTCGCTGAACGCGCGGCCCGCTTGCCCATGATCGAGGCAGAGCTCTCTGAACGCGAACGCACGCTGGAAAAGCTCCGCCTAGAGTTAGGGCAGTTGCACGCGTTGGTCGCCAAGCTAGAAACGCAGCTTGTCGATTCTGAGAGCGCCTCCCAGGAGAAGATCGCGCTCGTCGAAGAGTCGGGTAAACGTTTGGAAAACAGCTTCAAGGCGCTGGCGCAACAGGCGCTCTCGCACAACAACCAATCCTTTCTACAACTGGCCACCGAGACCTTGGCCAAACATCAAGAGGGCGCCAAAGGTGACCTCGAAAAGCGTCAACAAGCCATTGATGCTTTGGTGAAGCCGCTCGCCAGTGCCCTCGAAAAAGTAGACACCAAGTTGCAGGACATCGAGAAGAGTCGCGTGGGTGCGTACGAGAAGCTTACCGAGCAGGTGAGCACGCTGGCCACCTCGCAGACCACGCTACAAAAGGAAACCACCCGCCTGGTGGATGCGTTGCGCACCCCGAACGTGCGCGGGCGTTGGGGAGAAATCCAACTGCGTCGCGTCGTAGAGCTGGCCGGAATGGTGGAGCACTGCGACTTTGAAGAACAATCCTCGGTGGGTACTGACGACGGGCAGCTCCGCCCAGACATGGTGGTGCGCCTGCCAGGACAGAAGAACATCGTCGTGGACGCCAAAGCGCCGTTAAAGGCCTATTTGCAGGCGATTGAGGCGCCTGACGACGAGCAGCGCCGGCCGCTCCTGGAAGATCACGCCCGGCTAATTCGCAGCCACATGAGCAAGCTGTCGGGCAAGGCCTACTGGTCACAGTTCCAGCCCACCCCAGAGTTTGTCGTGATGTTCTTGCCGGGCGAGACTTTCTTCAGCGCTGCGGTGCACGCTGACCCCACGCTCATCGAGGATTGTCTGGCCAAGCGCGTGGTGCTGGCCTCCCCCACCACCTTCATCGCGGTGTTGCGTGCGGTGGCCTACGGTTGGCAACAAGAAAAGTTGGCCGAAAGCGCCCAGGCCATCTCAACGTTGGGCCGCGAGCTGTACGATCGCTTACGGGTGTTCACCGAGCACTTAGGCAAGGTGGGACTGCATTTGGGCCGGGCCGTCGATTCCTACAACGATGCCGCCCGCTCCTGTGAAGCCCGCCTCACCGTCACCGCGCGAAAATTCAAGGAGTTGGGCATCGCTGCGACCGAAGATTTGGCAGAGACCACGCTCATCGATCGGGCCGTGGTCGGCACCAACCCTCGCGCCTTACCGCAAAACCCAGAGTTGCCGCTCGCGAAGCGCTAAACTGCGCGCCGGCAGATCTATCACCTCAACTCACGGCCACGCCTGGACCCAAGACAGCATCGCCTCGAACGTGGCAACGCCGCGCACCGCGCCCGTGCGCAACCGGAGCCAACGAGCGCCGACGCTCCCATCCAAAGCCACGGCCGAGTCGCTGCTGATTTTGCCGACCAAGCCCAATGTCAACACACTCGTCAACCCGACGCTGTAGCGCGGCGCCTCTGCCAACGGCTCCAAAAACACCAGGTCGGGCCCGGCGAGTAGCCAACCCCGCACGCTCATGGCCGATATCGGTACCCTCAGGCCACCGCCGACGAGGAGCGTAAGCTCTCGATACCCTTGCGCCGTGCCCACACCAGGCGCTCCCCCTGCCAGCAGGCGCGTGACCGCCGTCAAACCGTCTGGATGCGTCCACGTGGTTGTCAGAACACCATCGTACGTGACGCTCGCCGCACCCAACGGAAACCGCCGCACCGCCGCGCCGGCTTCACTGGCAAGCTCCCAGCGCACCGGAAACAGCCCACCTTTGTCGGCTCCGCGGGACATCGTGACCGGCTTGAACGCCTGTTCCACCGTGAGCGTGGTCGTCGTGTTGGCTTTAAGCGTCACGTCGGCCTTGGCGGTCTGTTCTGCAACCATCGCGTAGGCCTGATAGCGCCCTGGTGCGAGGTTTAGCTGCAACGGTTGGTTGGCGCTCAGCTGAGCCTCGGCCAAGGCTCGCTCGCCGTCGGCACTTAAGACGATCAAACGCACCTCGTGCGCACTCACCACAGAAAGACGCGCGGTTTCTTGCTGCTGTTCGGTGAGCACCACGTCCCCGCGCCCCGAAAGCTTGAACTCGTACATCGGGTGCTGACCCCCCGCGATGTGGGCGCTGGTCCGGGCGACCGTGCGCCCATAGGCGTAGGAGTAAGCCTCCGTGAGCGTGACCTTGCCGTCGCCACTGCTATCGGCTGCACCCCGCAGGCCCGACACCAGGTAATGAGTAAAAAATGAGCCACGGATCTCTGGTGATTCTTGAGACAACTCGGTGTCGGAACTCGACGTGATGGCCGCGTAGCCGGTAGAACGCAGGTCGCCATCGACCTCGACCAGAGGAAAAGGTGCCGCGCGTGTAGCACCTTTTTGGGCCATCAGCCTGCCACTTTCGCAGCTGTCAACGAAGGCCAGGCGCACGTGGGCGCGCGAGCCACGCAACAGTTGCATCACCTCGGCAAAGGCCAACGAGCTTTTACCGAGCTCCAGTGTGTCGGCACTGGCGTGTCCTGAGTAGTAGAACAACAACAGCGTCTGTTCGCCTTGCGCCCGTGCAGCGGTAGCCTGTGATTCCGCAGCAAGCAACGCCGCACGGGTCTGATCGGCATCTTGGCCGACCAGCACGCGCACCTGGCGGGCGTTGAAGCCACCCAGCTCGACCAACGCCTGTGCCAACTTCTCGGCGTCGCTCTCGGCATAACGAAGCGAACGGCGGAAATCGTGGCCGGCGTTGTTACCAACCACCACCGCGAAGCGCTCAAGCGCTCGCGCGGGAGTAGCCACGCCCAACACCAGCGCCATGCTTAAAGGCCATAAGAGCTTCGTCACCAACGCCTCTACACCGCTAAATCCCGAATAGACACCAAGTGAGAACCTGCACAATAGGTAGGAGACGAACCTACGTCGCGGCTGGCTTTGACGATCAGGATCCAAAGACCTTAAACGATCAAAAAACCGGAGACTAGCCTGACATCCCACAACAACGTCCGCTTGGCTGCCCACTCCGCGTAGCTGCCTTGCCTGAATTGCCAGCGGCCCCAGGAGTCAAGCGATAGGCCAATCCCAGGCTACCACTGCCCCGGGCGCGCAAACCATGTGGATTATGCACCACGTAGCGGCCAGTACGCTTGGTCACCAACGCCAACTCGTCAAGTTTCCCCAACGCGCGCACCAGCGATTTTCGGCTGACGGCCAGGTCGCGGGCCATCGAGTAGCCTTTGAACGGCACCGAAATCCGAATGCCGCCGTCCGGATCCGCTTGGCACGGAAGGTCAAAAGCTTGCTGGCCCGCACCACCGCCTGCAGCACCTCGTGATCCAGCACCGCGAGCAACGGGTGCTTAGACGCCTTGGCAGGCCGCTGCCAGCCGTTATTCAGGCAGCACAACGATCGGCTCAGCCGCCGCGGCGACCTGCAGCTCCTGGATCTTGGGCGCACCGGCCGCGGTGCGATACTCCACGGTGTGCGTGCCAGCGACGACCGGCTGATGCCACCACGGTGTCACCATCGGTTCGCCACCGTCGAGGCGCACCTCACCCCAGTGGGGTGCAACCAAGGAGAGCCACGCTTGCCCGGCGTTCTCCGCAGGCAATTCGTAGGTGCGCGTCGGGCGAGGTGTCATCGCCAACTCAGCGAAGCGCTGTGCGCGAGCGGCCTTTTCGGTTTGCCCGGCAGCGCCGTAAATCTTGGCCAACGCCACGTGGATTTCTGGATTAAACGGGTTGATGAGCGCCACCGCTTCGAAGCGCTTGGCCGCCACAGCGTCCTGCTTGCTCTCAAGGGCAATGCGCCCAGCCAACAGCAAGGCATCCGTGTCATCAGGCTGAGCCAACAGCAATTTGTCGGTGAGCCTCGTGGCGTCTTGGGCTCGGCCCACCGCAACATAGGCCCGGGCGAGCTTGTTGATGAGCGAAGCGTAGCGCACGCCAGAGCGAGCGTAGGCCTTTTCGTATTCCACCACCGCTGCCGTGTGATGCCCACGTAGCTGCAGCAACTCACCCAGGCGGGCCAGGTCGTGAGTCACTTTGTCGTCCATCGTCTCCAACGGGGCCTCGGTCTGGGCCTCCTTTTCGTTGGTGACAAGCTTGATGCGCCGCGGCGCCGCCCCGGGGATGTCCCGAAAATGACGCGTTTGCAGATACTTATGCCAGGCCACTTCCAAGGCAGGCAGGCGCATGCCGTACAACTGCTGTAGCGCCGCTTCGACCTCGACCCCGGTCGCCGCAAGCGTCAGCAGCTTTGGCACCGAGGCCTTGCCGAAGCGACCCACCAAATACTCAATCACGGTGAACACTTCGGCGTATGCCAAGGCCGCCTCTTCTTGTGAAGGCAGCTTCGCCATCGATGGGTGCATCTGTGCAAAGGTCACAAATTTTTTGGTTTGCACTGCCTTGGCCAAAAGCTTTTCGGCGTGGGCCCCCAAAGCCTCACCCAAACCGCCTGAAAGCCTCGACTCGTAGTACTTGGCGATGCCTTCATGCAGCCAAATTGGAATGGTGTTCTTGGCCTTCTTGGAAATGACGAGGTGTGTAAACTCATGAGCCAAGGTGTTGGCCCAGTCGTAACCATTGGCGGTGGCCAACGGCGAGGTGATCATCAGCCGATGAAATTTGCACACCGCAATGGTGCCCGAGGTTTCGATCTCGCCCAGCGTGAGGCCGGTGGCCCCGGCCAAGCCGCGCGCGTCTGGATAGATCTCAACAACGATCTTCTCGCCCCGCTCGGCCGGCAAAAACTCCAAATCCCCAGCAATATTCCGATACGCCGCCTCCAGCACCTGGTCGGCGTAGAACGCCACGATTTCGTCTTTGTTCAGATAGCGGATACGAAAGTGCGGTGTCTCCCGCGTAGTGAAAGCCGAGGCATAGCGCGCCGAAGCCTCCACCAACGACTGCAAGCCATGCGGCGCAGCCACATTGCGCATCGCTGCAGCCTCTAACAAGCGCAGGGCCGCAAGGTGTTCTCCGCGTTGGTGCTGCACGGCGCCCGCAAGCAACCACGCCCGCGGCTCATCGGGGGCTTCGAGGAGGTAGCGCTCACTTAAGGCCCGCGCGTCCTCCAATTGCCACTGTTCCAGCAGATCGAGACCTTCGTCTAACGGCCCGGCCCACGCCGCCGTTGCGACGCCCAGGTTTAGGAGCAACGCCCACGCCACGGTTGCCTGCGGGCTCATCGCACCAACTCCTCGTAGTACTTGCGCACCGCTTCTTCGTAGTGCTCCGGCGCCTTCTGCTTGGCGGCCTCCAAAAGCTCCTTGCGGAAGCGCGGGTCGGCGCGATTCTTGTCGGCCTGCGGAATTTCTACCGGTTCATTGTTCTGCTGGCTGTTGCCGCTACCTGATTGACCTTGGCCCATGCCAATCGGCAGCGGCATGCCCTTGCCGCCCCCTTGCTTGGAGGCCTGCTCAAGCGCCTGCCGCAGCTTCGCCAAACCGTCGGCGGCGCGCTTCTTGTGTTCGGCAGCGCCTGGCAACTCCCCGGCTTGCATCGAATCAATGGCATTTCCCATTTCGCCTTCGGCTTGTTGTAAGGGTGCTTGCGCCTCCTCGCCAAACACCGGCACCTCGTTGGCCATTCCCTGCATCTTTTGTCCCAGCGCCTGCGCGTCTTTGCGTAGCTCCTCCTGCTTCTTGGTCAGCCGTCGCATCTCCTCGCGCTCGGCCTTACTCATCACTTCGCTGGCGTCGGGGAACAGGCGATCCAACAACTCCACCACCTGACGCACGCGCTCGTTGGCTTTGTCGCTGGCGAGCTCGGCCTGCTTCATATCGATGTCAGCTTTGCCCCGTTGCCATTGCGAAAACTGCAAGGTCAGGTCGCGCACCGTCTGGGTGTTTTCCTCGGCGGTTTGCGCCACCTCACGACTGGCGGCGAAATCGCTGGCCCGAAGCAGCGCGTCCAGGTCCACCAGCCGCTCGCGCGCCTCCACCATCGCCCGTTCCAGCGTAGCGAAGCTGCTCGGCAAGCCAGCGAGTTTCTCCAATTCACTCTGCGCCTCGGCCACCAGCTTTAGTGCCCTCTGCGCCAAAGCGTCCACGCTCTTGCCGGCTTGGGCCACGGCGCGCTTGCGATAACTTTGCGCCAGCTCCTGCGCGCGCTTGGCCAAGGCCTGCTGTTCGCTCTCCAACTTGCCAAATTCTTGTGCAAAGTCGGCAAGTTTCTTGCGCAGCTCGGCGTAACGCTCGCCGCCAAATTCGTCTTCGGCCTGGTCGATGGAGTTGACCATCTTCTCCACCATGTTGGCGAGCTGCTCCAACTCGGCCGCTGCCGCGTCCAAGTCGCCGTCGTTTAAGAGCTTTTCCAGGCGTTGTAGCTGATCATCCAGCTTCAACATCGTGCCCGATTCCAGGTTTTGGTACTCTCCCGGCAGACTCTGTTTCAACGAGGCCATACGCGCCAGAAGCGCCATCATCTTCTGACGCAGCTCTTTGATCTGCTGCGTAAGCATCGTCTTCAAGGCCGGATCCTGCGTCTCGCGGTACTTTTGCATCAGCGCCTGCAAGTCGTGCTGTGCCGCCAACAGGTCCTTGGCCGTGGCCTTGAGCTCCTCGATACGCTGCAAGGCCAACAAGTCATCGAAGTAGATAATGTGACGCTCAAGCTTGTCGACCTGTTGCCGCTGCAATGCCGTGCCAGCCCCACCGCCGTTCGGAAGGGCCGCAAGCTGTCGCATCAAGGCCTCGCGTGCAAACGCCGCCTCGCGCACAAAGGTACGCAGATTCTCGAATGCGGTACGTACGGGTGGCGCTGTGAGCGCATCGTTCGCCAGGGCCGCCACCAACGCCTCCAGCTCCTTTGCCAATCGCTCAATGCTCGCGATGAGAGAGGGTGCCCGATCGCGCTCGGCGCTGCTACGCCCCGGAAATGGCGTCGTTAGGTCCACGCTCAGCCAATCCACCAGCGCGTCCACCACCGCGCGCTCTCGTTCTAACAGCTTCTCGTGCTCGCGCTTGGCCGAAAAACTCGAAATCCGTCGCGTCGGCGAAACACCACGCTTGGGCCCGTTCAACGTGTCATTGTCCGACGCTTCGACAAAAAATGACAAGCCGCTCCCCGGCGCGAGGCCCAGCGACGCCATGCTCAACTCGGTGGCGCCATCCCGCTGTGTCTGCGCCGTTTGCGGTGGCACGAGCACTTGCCGCTCCGGGGTGGTGGCGCCCTCACGGTTCAGCACCAACGCCACTTCACCGATGCCGAAATCGTCCCGAGCTCGCCAGACCACCTTGATCGTGTCGGAGTCTTTTAGCTCCAAATCGGTGGCCGGCTGCTCCAACGCCACCTCTGGCAATGCATCGGGGAGCGCCTGAATAGGCCGGCTTAGTCGCTCCTCCACCCGATCGCCGCTATCGTCCACCAGCGCAAAACGATAGCGAGCGTCACGTAACAGCGACAACGTGCCGCTGACGCTCCGCCCTTGCACTGCAAGCGGTAGCTCTACCAACAGGCGATCCTCTAAATCCACCACGCGCACAAAAGCTGCTTCGATGGCCCTATCAGCGGTGGCACGCAGCGCCACCTCGGTCCCCACCACGGCCGACAACGAGCCGTCACCGCCAGCTACGTTATGCGGCGGCAGGCCGGTGTACGCTGGATAGCGATAGATCAGGCCGATGTCACCGACGAGCGGCGCATCCACCAAGAACGCGCCCTCCGGATGCAACAGCAACGCCGCCAAGCGCGCCCGCCCCGTAGCCAATCCTAGGAAACACACCACGGCCGTCACCGCCACGGCCACAAGGCCATACACCAAGCGCCGACGCTTGGGTGCTTGCATCACCCCCAGGCGTGAGGCCAAAGCCAATACCGTCAACCGCTGCGCTGTTTGCTGCACGTGAAGGCTCGCCAGGTCGCGCGAGAATTCTTCGTGCGGCTGGGTCAGCCACGCTTCGAGCTCCAACGCCGAACGCGAGGCAGTGCCAAGCTCGGGCACCAGTTCGTCGGCCAACGCGGCGACTCGTTTCAAACCGGCAGCGCGATGTTGCCGCCAGCGCCACCACCACACAGTTCCTGCTGTCACGGCCACCAATACCATCAACACGGTGGCGACTCGCGCCGCACCGGCCTCGGCGAGCAGGAGCCCGACAATGCCGCCGGAACCCACGGCCATCCCGGCCACAAGCGCTTCCCGCATCGCTTGCTCGTGTGCCGCGCGTTGGGTCAGGCCGGCTAAGGCCTCTGCGATGGTTTGTGGTGCCACCCGTTCGTCTCCGCGTTGTGGGCCAGGCATACTGCCACAACCACCACAATATGCACGTGTATCCCCGGCAACCCGGCAACCCGACCAGGGCGGTGTCGCTGAACCCGGCACGTGACTCGCGATACCGCAACAGCCTACACTACCATCGTCTTGTCCACGGCATTGGAGGCATCATGAAGCGCATGAATCGCCGACAGTTCATCGAGGCCACTGCTCAAGGCATGGCGGTGCTCACCCTGCCACCCCTCTTGAGTCACTGCGTCAAAGATTCGGGGAATTCGCAGGCGACCTTAACTAACCTCGGTGACGGCTTTGCAGGCTTCGGAGTCGATCGCGCGCTGCTTGCCCGCGTGCTCGACCACGGCCTAAAGCGGGGCGGGGAGTTTTGCGAGATTTACCTCCAGCACAAGATCTCGCATTGGGTGGGACTCGAAGACGGGCAGGTGAACCGCGCCTCCACGCAGGTGGATTTGGGCGCTGGCATACGCGTGCTCAAGGGCGATGCGACCGGCTTCGCTTACTCGGAGGACCTCTCTGAGACAGCCCTCTTGGCTGCCGCAGCCACCGCGGCCTCCATGGCCGACGGCACGCGCACGGTGACGCCACGAGAGCTCAAGGCGGCCACGTTCAAGAGCCAATACCCGGTGTTGACCTCTTGGAGCGAGGTCGGCGTCGATAAAAAAATTCCGGTTTTGGAACAGGTGGATGCGTGCGCGCGCAAACGCGACCCTCGAATTATCAAGGTCACCTCGTACGTGAACGACGAGAGCTGCCGCATCCTCATTGCCAACTCCGAAGGACTATTGGTCGAAGACGAACAGCCGATGGTGGTGCTCACCGCCAACTGCGTGGCCGAGCAGAACGGCAAAACTGAGACCGGCGGGCACAGTGAGGCGGCGCGAGACGGTTTGGGGTTCTTATCACCTCTGCGCGCGGAAGCCGTGGCTCAACGCGCGAGCGACCACACGGTGCTGTTGTTCGACGCCGTGGCGAGCCCGGTAGGTGAGCTGCCGGTGGTATTGGCGCCGGGTATCTCAGGGATCTTGCTGCACGAAGCGATGGGGCACGGCTTTGAGGCCGACTTCAATCGCAAGGGCATCTCGATCTTCGCCGACCGCCTAGGCCAGCGGGTCGCCCCGGCCGGCGTCACGATTGTAGACGATGGCACCGGCGCGATTCGCGGCTCGATCAACATCGACGACGAAGGCACCCCTGGACAACGCACGGTGCTGGTGGAGGATGGTTTCCTGCGTTCGTATCTGCATGACCGCATCTCGGCCAAACACTATGGTGTGCCCAGCACTGGCTCTGGGCGTCGCGAATCGTTCCGCTTCCCACCGGTGCCGCGCATGCGCAACACCACGATGCAAAACGGGGACAAACATCCGGATGAGATCTTGGCTTCAGTCAAACGAGGCCTGTACGCCGAGGTCTTCTCGAACGGCCAAGTGCAAATTGGCGCGGGTGATTTCACGTTCTACCTCAAACACGGTCGCCTCATCGAAAACGGCAAGCTCGGGCCCTATGTGAAAGACGCCAATCTGATTGGCAGCGGCCCCAAGGTGCTGGCTGCGGTGCAAATGGTCGGCAACGACATGAAAATGGAGTCCGGGGCCGGCTATTGCGGCAAAGATGGGCAACGCGTGCCCGTAGGCTTCGGATTGCCCACCCTGAAGGTCGGCGCCATGTCGGTGGGCGGGAGGCGCGCATGAACCGCGAACTTTTGGAGACTGCGGCGAGGCTCGTAGAAGGTGCCGTAAAACGAGGGGCCCAAGGGGCACGTGCTTCGGCGTACCGCAGCCACGAGAGCACGGTCGAATGGCGCGACGGCAAGCTCGACCGCTTACAAGATTCCACCCAAAAGGGCGCCACGGTCACCCTGTTCGTCGATGGCCGCTATTCGTCCAACACAACCTGCGACCTACGACCTGAGGCGCTCGCGCGTTTCTTGGATGAAGGCGTCGCGATGACGCGGGTGTTGGCTGTGGATCCGCACCGGCATCTCCCTGACCCGAAACACTACGCCGCCCGCTTCGATGGTGATTTGCGGCTGTATGACACCACAGGCCATGCCGAGCTTACCCCCGACGTACGTCGCAGCACGACCCAGCAGCTTGAAGAGGCGGTGCGCACCGCGCCAGGTGCCGAGGCGCTGATTTCGGTCACCACGGCGTGCTCCAACAGCGAAACCGAGTCGGTGGTCGTGGCCTCCAACGGCCTGCAGGTAGGCCGGCAGGTCGGTGACTTTTCGATTTCGGCCGAGGCCTCCGTGCGCGACCAAGGAGACCGAAAGCCGGAGGGCAGTAGCTATGGTGCGACGACAGAGCGCAGCGCTTTGCCGAGCATCGCTTGGGTGGGAGCCGATGCGTTGGCTCGCGGCTTGGCGCTACGCGGCAGCGCTCCGCAAAAGAGTGGCCAGTACGCCTGCGTGGTGGAGAATCGCGTCGCCAGTCGTTTGCTCCGCGACATCCTACAACCCCTGAATGGCCAAGCCATCCAACAGCAACGCTCGTATCTGGCAGGTAAATTGGGCGAGCGCTTGTTTTCCCAAAAGCTCACGATCATCGATGAGCCGCTACTTCAGGCTGGCTTGGCCTCGCGCCCGTATGATGGCGAAGGCATGACCCGACAGCGCTTGCCGCTCATCGATAAGGGCGTGGTGCGCGCCTTCTTGTTGGACACCTACTACGCAAGCAAGCTCAACCTTGCCCCCACCACCGGCTCGACCACCAACCTGGTGTTCGAACGAGGCACCCAAGATCTTGCAGGCCTGCTCGAAACCATGGGCACCGGCATCCTGATCACCGGCTTCTCTGGCGGTAACTCGAATTCCGCCACCGGCGATTTTTCGCTGGGCATCCGCGGCCAGTGGATTGAGCGAGGCAAACCGGTGCGCGCTGTGTCCGAAATGAACTTGGCCGGCAATCACCTGCAGTTCTGGAAAGAACTCGCGGAGGTCGGCAACGATCCGTTCAGCTACGCCTCGATACAGGCGCCCTCGTTACGCTTCGGCGCGGTGCAGTTCTCGGGGCTGTAGCGCAAAACCGGACCTACGGACATACTTTGCCACTCACGCATTGACCACCACAGCAGCGACCACTGCAACTGCCACAGCTGCCACCGCAACCATCGGGGCCACAACTTTGGTTCCGACAATTCGGAATACACACACAGTGGCCGGCGATGCAGCTTTGATTCCCAGAACAACTGCCGCACGAGCCACCACAGCCATCCGGACCACAGGTGGTGCCGCTACAAACTGGCGTGCAAGCCGACGTCGTGGTGGCAAAGATAAGCCCAGCGTAGTCGCGGTAGCTGCGCACCATGGCGTACCACCGCTTACTCCCTGACGCATCCACCGACGTGGTCACGGTTTCGTTGTTGGAGCCCAGGTAAGGCCGGTAGTCCCATTGGTTAGGGGTGGGTGGCTGCTCTGCACGCACGTAGAGGTCGGCGTCGCCGCTGCCCCCAGCAAGCTGAAACTTCACGGCGATGCCGCCGGACACATCCACCCAATACAGCTTGGTGTCACCGGTAACACCGGACAGCCCCGACAGCGAGGCACCCGCACCAAAGTTGGCAGCATCGTAGCTCAACGTCAGCGTCACGCCGCTGTATGCTTGCCAGCCGCGCACCATCAGGTAGTAGAGCCCTGGCGTCGCTCCTGTGAGGGCAATGGTTTCGTTCGAGTTCCCGAGGAATGGCCGCGCGTCGTAAATGGCTTGGCTGGGCGGCCCGGCTTTGCGCAAGTAGAGGTCGGCATCACCGCTGCCAGTCATCACAATCTTCAAGTTTTGCGCATCGGAGGGTAGCAACACGGAGTACTGCGTCTCGGCCCCTACAGCCCCACTCAAGTTCCACACCGTTTTGGTGGTGAGGTGGGTGCAAGTCAGGGGGATGGCCGGAACATTGTAAGTGGCAATTGAGCCGTTCACGTGGCCTTTGACGCTCTCGCAGAAGCGGCTCCCTAAGACGCCAAACACGCGCGCCTCGTAGCCAATCGCCTCTTGTTCGAACTTGTCAAAGCCGTAGCCGCCCGACAGCGCCACATCAATCACGTAGTCCTTGAGGAAGGTCCGCATACCCAAGCGCTCGTACTGTTTGACGTGCACCATCTCGTGCAACAGCGTGTTCAGCGCCTGCATGAACGCGGCCGAGCCGCCGCCTCGGCGTAGGTCATCCAAGGACATCACGTTGCGATCGGTGTTGAGCAACTCATCCACCAGGGCGTCTTCCAGCACGATGAGGTGGCCCAAGGTGATGGCTGGGTGGCCGCCGTTCAACCAGGCGTCGGTGGACGGATTGTAGCTTTCGCGTAGCAGCTTCACGTCGTCGAGGCTGCGATACTCAAACCCCGTGACGCCGTTGTCGTAAATCGACGCGACCATCTCTTTGAGAATGTTGCGCACGTGAATCGGCAGCGACGTGCCGGCCAGCGACAGGTGTTCGATGTCGGCCTCGGCAAGCTGCATCGTGGCGTCCAAGAGACCGCCGGAGAGGGCATCGCCCCCCAAGCTCACCAGGCCGTCGAGCCAAAGTTGCCACAAGTCTTCGGGGGTGGTTTGGAAGCAATGGACCTCATTGGCGTGGGCCACGTAACCCGCAGCCACAATAATATTTTTCGCTACAGTGCAGGTGGGATACGACATGCAGATGGCTGGCATGCAGCAGATGCCGGCCGGCGCCAGCGGGTCCACCAGGTTGACGCCGAGGCACTCCGGGAAGCCCAGGCAGGTGCGCTCAGTACCCATCACGGGCGGAATCCAAAAATCTTGGAGCACTTCGACGCATACATCGTACTCCCCCGCCTTGGCCGAAGCTCCCGACAACCCCACCCCCAACACCGCTGCCAAAACCCACGCACTCCTTGCGTCTGTCATCAGCCACTCCTCCACCGGCGCCGTCTGGCGACCTACGAACGTTTTGATCAACTCCACTTGGCTTGGAGCTTAAGCAAACCTTGTGCCGAAGTTTGTTTGTAGCGGCATCGGGGGGGACGCGACCGGCGTGGTGCAACAATTGCACCTCAAGAATCGATTTTGCGTATCGCGAGGGTGAGCCTGAAGGCAGAAATTGCACGCTGGCCGGCAGCCGGCGTGAACTCCGGACCGTGGGTTGGCTAAGCCGGGTCACCTTCTACAAGGGCCGATACGATTTAGAAACCTAGGCCCATGCCGAGGCCAGCCACCGCACCGCCGGTGCCCTTTTCGTTCTTGGCAAAGCCACCGTAGCCGCCGCCAAACAGCTCGGCGCTCAGCGAGAACCACTTGTACAACCGCCACTCGTAGCCCACCGAGACCATGGCGCCCGCGCCCAATGAGCCGCGCTCGATGTCGTCGTCGTGGTGGCGACCTTCGTTGTCGTTATCGCAATGGCCCATGTCGTCATCGCAGCCCAGGTCACTGACGCTGGAAGAGCCTGCCACACCCAACGAACCCGCCGCGTACCAGCCGCTCTCGCTGACAAAGAGCACCTCGGGGCCGGCGTAACCAAACTGCACGGAACCCCACGGAGCGTGGCCTGGCTCAGCCGCTGGCTGTCGCAGCACCTTCTTCGTCGGCCGCATAAACGACTGCACGCGCAACCCCAAACGCAGGTTCGGGTTCAGCGTAGCGCCTATACGAAACAAGCCGCCCGCCCCTTCCAGGCCGCGAGTCTTGCGGGTGGTTAAGCGATAGTCGCTGTCTTCCTGGTAGAGTTCGCCCAACACCAAGACGTCGGCATAGATCGGCGCGCGTTTGTCCACGCTCCGGAAGCCAATCTCTTGGGGTGGCGCTGGTGGCTCACTGACTTCCTCGTCGTCTTGCTCATGGTGCTTACAAGGGTGTCGATGATGGTGATGCGGCTTGGCGTCGGGCTCAGCCACCACGCTCTGGGCGGGGGCTTGGGGGGAAGCTACAACGGCGGGCTGGATGATGTCGGGCGTGCCATCCCCTTGAGGGGCAAGCTCCTGCATCGTAGCGGGGGTGGAAAGCTCTGGGGCGTCCAGCAACACCGGGGCGTTCGCAGGGGCACTGGTTAAAATCGACAATAGGACCCAAGTCACTGAAATCATGATACTTCCTCTCTCGTTGGCGGGGCTTTCCGGGGTGCCCGGCAGCTGCCTTACCCCCTTGAACACCGGCCCAGGCTGATTGTGTCACTGCCATCTGGAGTTGGTACGCCGTTCCCTTGGGCACCGCAAACCGGACCGGTATGATTGACACCGAACCGCGGGTTTCATAGCACCCAGTGATGCTGCGCATTTCCTCGTTCATGTGGCTTGTGCTCTCGCTTCTGTGGGTCGCCTGTGAAAACACCGAGGCCACGCGCTCGCCGGGAGATGGGCTGGCAGGTGCCGACAGCGCCACAGCCACCGATGCACCTCGCGGTGATCCTGATTTGGGGGACCCCTACATTCAGGCCGACAGCTGCGCTGAGCTATCCAGCATCGCCTGTTTCGCCAACCACGAATGTGACGCCAACCAACGCTGCCAAGATGTAGGCCAGAGCCTCGGAGAGGTCGTTTGTTGCGTCACCGGGGCACGCGGGACGGCCACCGCCGGCACCTCGTGCGCAGGTGTGGATGGCCAGCTATTTTGTGCAAGCGGCATCTGTATCAACAGTGGCGCTGCCGAGATCTGCTCCCAAGTCTGCGCCACCATCGCCGATTGCCCCACGGGTATGAAGCGCTGCATGCCGATCGCATTTTCCAACAACACTGACAACTGGTGTTTCCCCGAGTAGCCAAGCGTTACATTCAGGCGCTGCTGCTATGGACAGCCCGCCAACGTCAACCACAGGCGCGAGTCGGACCCTTGGGTCTTGACGCCGAGCACCGCGATGCGGCGGTCGCTCACGGGTGCACCGATATCGGTGGTGAACGGTAACACGTTGGTAAGTCCCAGCCGGTCGATGGTGCCAAATTGGCTGGTGCCAGGGATCCCATTCGGATCGGTGAGCAGATCGGTGCGCGGGTAATAACCAAAGGCACCCGCGTAGATGAACGTCCCAAGCGTCGTGCCCGCGTAGAGTTCGTGCGGCGGATTGCAGGCGAGGGGCGCAAGGTTGCACATCAAAAGCGAGGTCGTTAGGGTACCGCTCGCCGTTTGGCTGAGCCGCGCCACCACCGCAAAGCGGTTGCCAGCAAAACGCAGGCTCTCGGCCGTGATGTCCGTGGCCTGCTCGGCAAACACCGAAAGCGGTGCTTGTTGCTCAACGCCAGCCAAATCCACGGTCTTAAGCCACAAACGACCCGGTGTCGCGGTATCGCCGTAGAGCACGCCCAACAGCGTATCGCTGGCCAGCGCCGCGCGTTGAATGGTTGCCGTGCCACTCACCAAAGGGACGGCAGCGCCCAAAATCCCCGAGGCGCTCAGCGGCACGAGCAACTGGTCGGTCACCACCACAAAGCTGTCGTGAGTGGCAAGCAATGCCCGAAGGTTGCGAGGCGGTGTCACTTCGGCCACCCGACCGTCTGCGGCATCGACGACAAACAGCTGGTCATTGCCGCTGTCAACTATCCCCGGAAGCGCCACCGCCGCAGCTGTGGCGTGCGCTGCAGCAAACATATCTTCCACGTACGCTTGCGTACTGCGTGTCCCGAGAGCGGTCGACGTGCCGAGGCCACCGCTGGCTGAGACCGCCACCGTCTTGAGGGTTTGCTCCTGGCCCGCCTCGATCCAAAAGACCCGCATGGTGGTGCCGGTCCAGGCGATGGCAGCGTTGGTCACCGTGGTGGTGTTGAGGCTAACGATCTCGATATCGCCCGCTCCCGGTTCGACACTGGCCTTGCAGTAACCGCTCGGCCCAGCTTGGTCGAGCCCGACGCAGCTCATCCCCGCCGCCACCGTGCCGACCCCGCAACTCAAACCCGGATCTGCCTCGCATACCCCGGCGATGAGTGTGGTGCCGGTGCCGCAAGTTACGGTGTCAGGCGGCGCATCACAGTCTGAGACGGTCGCTTGCCCGGTACCACAGGCCCACAAGCCAACGCTGACGAAAAGACTCCACAGGCAATAGCGATCACGCTGCATGGCCGCACTCCTGGCGGCGTTATGCTAGCTCAGCGCCATGTACACAAGCCACCTGCCATCCCAAACGCGCAACCTGGCACCGCCAGTAAGATCTTAGATCTCGGCGCTAGCGCCCTTGCCGCGCGACCGATGTGGCGCCAACTTGGCGGCTGGAGGCAGCCATGCTGATAAAGACGCTCAAGATCGTGGTCGGACTTTTGGTGCTCCTGGTGGGCGGCTCATGGTTGTTGCCGCGTTACCCCCATATCGAGCGCGTGATGTTGATCAACACGCCGGCCGCCACGGTGTTTCCGCTGGTGAACAACCTACACGAGTTTAATCGCTGGTCTCCTTGGGCGAAGCTCGATTCGACAACCGTGTACGTGTTCTCGGGGCCCGACGAGGGGGTCGGTGCACGCATGAGCTGGAAGGGAGACCCCAAGAAAGTGGGTGAAGGTCGCCAAGAGATTGTTGAGAGCGAAGAGTTGCTTCGGGTCAAAACAGCGCTGGATTTTGGCCAGCCCGGCACAGCTACCGCCACCGTGACGCTCAAAGACCAAGGGCTGCAAACGCTGGTCACCTGGAGCCTCGATCAGGACACCGGCTTCAACCCGCTCGCGCGCATCTTCGGCCTGTTCATGAACAAGATGGTCGGCTCCGACTACGAGGCGGGCCTGGTGGCGTTGAAACAACTTGCCGAAGCCAACGCGCACTAGCATTGGGACTCCAGCTCCACACTCTTAAAGGCGACAGAAACGTGTGCCGCCGCGACCGGGAGCTATAACGCCCACACGGGTCTGTGGCTGGGTCGAGCTCCAGCCAGGTGCCTTTTTCGATGCGAAACAGGACAACAGCTCTAGGAATCGCTTACCGTGATGCCCATGGTCTCAGACAACGCTTGCACATCACCTTGAATGCCGGTCAACGTGGCCAACACCACCGTGGCGGCGCCGGCGATGGCCAACCGACGCTCAAACATCGGCGCGCCCGTTGCGGGTTCTACAAAACTCGCATCCTGAAGTAAGGCAGCTTGCTCCCAGTTGTTGAGTTCTTGCACCCGCAACACGCGGTAGCCTTTAAGTTGCGCGAGGCTGGCTCGATTGGCGTCATCAAAAAATGCGGGGCTAAAGCTCTTCTTGACCCACACATGTTTGGTAACGATGAGCGTCGGACGCAACCACGCACCTGCGGCGGCGGTCACGCGCGGAGGCCCGGCAACGCGCTTGTTGTCGGGCGGTGCAAACCGAAAGACGGAATAATCATCCCAGCCTTCGGGGATGGCGACGCGCGCGCCATGGAGAGGCCGAAGAGGCGCCTTGCCGTCAGACATCGGAGTTCACTGCGGTCGGTTGTTCAGAGGCAACTAAGGTTTCTTGTAGCCAATGGGGAAGTTTTCACCCCAATTTTGCCCGTACACCGTGTCATGAGTATTCAGCTCCGCCGCAAACGCCATCGTCACCGGCTGGCCACTGTAGAGGGCCATCAGCATGGCTGTCGTAGGCAAAACCTGCACCGTGTAAACGTCGATCTGATGAACCATACCCTCGGCATCGGTGCGTTGCTGACGCTCGTAGCTCGCGATCGGGTTGTCGCGCCACAGCTGCGTGACGCTGTCCCAGGCCTTGATCTTCTCCAGGCCGTCGAAGCCAGCTTGCGTGACTTTGGCGTCCTCGAACTCCACCACCGCTTGCAAACCGGCGCCGGACGAAGAGGTCTGAACGGCTTGAACGCTGACAACCTGCATGGGTGAAGACATCGGAATCTCCCTTTTCGATGTTATGACAGCCGCGCACTCGGTGTGGCAACGAGGCGCAGTCTGGTTATCGCCCAAGCGCCTTGAAAGATGCGCCGAATTTCTGGCGCAGCCAGCGTGCGGTAACATCCCAATTAGAGGCAACTGGCGTGCTTGTGGCCCGCGGCATCGAGTTCGAGCCGGTGGGTGTGCGGTGGTTTTTGGCCGAGATCGTTTCCTAGGACTTGGCGCTATTGCACCGGCGACGGCCCAAACAGCGCGGTCGAGGCCAACGCGTCGGCGTAACTTTGGGGACTGAGCAAGCCGCGTTCGTTCATACGCATCAGGATGGTGTCGATGCGCGGCTCCCACTCAGGCGGGATGCCACCCTTCTCGCGATCGCCAAAGCGCGACAGCGGGCTCGGGATGATGCTCGCTAAGTAGGCAGCCTCGCGCGGACGTAGGGTGCGCGCATCTTTACCAAAATAGGCAGACGCGGCATGACCAATGCCGTAGACGCCCGGGCCCCACTCGATGATGTTCAGGTAGATCTCCAACAGCCGCGCTTTGCTGACCCCGCTCTCTAACCCCAACGTGACGAACGCCTCCTGCACCTTGCGAGCGTAGGTACGCTCACGCGACAGGTAGAGGTTCTTGGCCAGTTGTTGTGTAATCGTCGAGCCCCCCCGACGCGCGCGACCTTCTTCGGCGGCCGTCACGGCGGCATTCTTGATCTCATTAAAATCAAATCCCGGGTGGTAGTAGAACCCGGCGTCTTCACTGGTGAGCACGGCGTCCACCAGATAGCTCGGCAGCTCGGAGAGCGGCACGTAGTGGGGGTTTTCGGGCCCCACGACAAAGCTGTGGGTAACACCCCATTTGTCGACGGCGTGCTGCGTAAAGCTGCCCCACAGCGGCGTGGGAGCGGCGTGCTTGCTGGCAGTGCGCAGCGCAGCGCTGTCCAGTTGTCCCTCTACTTGCCAGTCGAGCGGCGTTTGCCAGGGCCCAGTGATGTGCAGCTTGGCATTCAAAGGACCTAACAACGGTGGCGCCTCTGCGGGGGGGACGAAGGCCGCGGGCAGCGCGGTCACGAGCGTCTGCGCGTCGTTGGCCGTAAGTGCCACGATGAGATCCAGCTTGCCTGTTTCGGTCAACTGCACATCTCCTTGCAGCGTTACGGTGCCAAGCTCGGTGCCCCCATAGCTGAGCTTCACAGTATCGAGGCTCAGCGTGTGCGATGCAGCCTGCCAATGCGCGCGGGCGTTAGCCACAAACGGCAGAGGCCCGAGCGGTACCGGGGCGATGCGCGGACTGTTGATGGCGAGGTCGTCGCTATGCAGCTCAATCTCAGCATGTCCCGCGGCCAAAGCGCGGTCGGTGGTGGCCGCCAACACGCCTTGAAGCTTGCCGTCTACCAACGTCGGTAGGCTCGCCAAAAGCTCGGGTGGTAGCGCCGCCACATCCACGTCTGTCAGTTCCAGCCGTGTTGCCACAGCCTCACCCAGGCTCACGTCACCCTCCATGCGACCACCGTGGCGCAGCGTCGCGTCAATCTCAGCAAGCGTTTGTGTCGGCGTCCGGGCGAGCACCACGGCAAACTTATTGAACTGCCAGCTTTGTGCCGGCATTTGGCCGTGCGCCTCAACAGCAACGGTGACATTGCGGAAGGTCACGCGGCCCAGATCAAGTGCACCACACAGCAGGGCGCGTAGGCTCGGGCGCAGCGTGAGAAGTTTGGCTTGTACCCCAAAGCCATAGGCATGCGCGCTGATGTCGCGCAACTCCACGGCACCCGAAAGATGTAACGAGGCCGCACCCAGGGCATCGATTTGCACATTCCTGTCTGTCGCCGCAG
>JAKLEG010000190.1 GCA_022703175.1 Myxococcota bacterium
CATGCAGCGGTATTGGTTATCCCATTACGAAAAGGGCGTCGCGACTGAACTGACGATTCCGTCGGGCACCTTGCCGGACGACTTAGCTCACGCGGTCAGCCAATGGCCCGACCGCCCCGCATTGACACTCTTGGGCAAAACCCTGACGTACCGACACCTGGATGCCGCCGTGCGACAGTTTGCCAACGCGCTGTATGCGCTCGGGGTGCGCAAAGATTCAAAGGTAGCGATTTGGCTCCCCAACCTGCCGCAAAGCGTGATCAGCTTCTATGCGACCCTGCGGTTGGGCGCCCAAGTGGTCAACACCAACCCGTTGTACGTTGAGCGAGAATTGGAATTCCAATTCAACGACGCCCGCGTCAGCCACGTGATCACTGTGGACTTTCTCTATGCGGGGCGTCTGCGCGCGATGCGCCACAAGACTGGCGTCCAGAAGGTGGTGGTCACCTCGATTCCGGACTACCTGCCATTTCCGCTGAACCTCATCGCCCCTTTTAAGTTGAAGCGGGCTGGGCAGTACGTACCGGTGGCGCCTGAGCCAGATGTCCACAGCTTCAAGACCTTGATGTCCACGCCCTACCCGGCGGCGCCCCAGGTCGAAACGAGCGCCGATGATATCGCGGTGCTGCAATACACCGGCGGCACCACCGGCGTGTCGAAAGCCGCGATGCTGAGCCACCGCAACTTGCTGGCGAATGCGGCACAATGCAGCGCTTGGTTCGCAGTGCTAAAACCGGGGCACGAAACGCTGCTCGCTTGCCTGCCCTATTTCCACGTGTTTGGCATGACCGTGAGCATGATTTGGCCCGTCCACACGGGCGCCCATGCCGTGGTTGTGCCCAACCCGCGCGATATCGCGGCCATCATCAAAGGCATCTGTAAGTACCGCGCGACCGTCTTGCCGGCGGTGCCCGCCCACTTCATGGCGATTGCCGACCATCCCACCATTGCCAAGTACAACCTGCGCAGCCTGCGCGCGTGCTTCTGCGGCTCGGCACCGCTGTCGGTGGACGTACTGCAGCGATTCGAAAAGATGACCGGCGCGATTATCACCGAAGGCTTCGGCATGACTGAAACCGGCCCAGTCACGCATATCAATCCGCTGTACGGCGTACGTAAGGCCGGCACCGTAGGACTGCCGGTTCCAAGCACCGATGTCCGGATTGTTGATCTGGAGACCGGCACCCGTGAGCTGCCGCTCGGCCAAGCTGGCGAACTGTGCGTGCGTGGTCCGCAGGTGATGCGCGGCTACTGGCAACGTCCCGATGAGACAGCCTTGGCATTGCACGACGGCTTCATGCATACGGGTGATATTGCGACGATGGATGCCGAGGGCTACACGACGATCGTGGGCCGCAAAAAGGACATGGTGCTGGCCTCGGGTTACAACGTTTACCCCGATGAGATCGACCAAGTCCTCACGGCTCACCCGGCGGTGCTGGAGGCTGCCACCATCGGCGTGCCAGACCCGAAACGGGGAGAAACGCTGAAATCGTTTGTTGTGCTAAAAGCAGGCCATCAAGCGACGCCCGACGAGCTACGACGCTACTGCAAAGAGCAACTCGCGGCGTACAAAGTACCACGACAGATCGAACTCCTGGAGGCGCTCCCCAAGAGTCCGATCCTTAAGGTGTTGCGTCGTGAATTGCGTGATCGGGAAACCGCGTCGCGCAATTCGGACGTGGCTCAAAGCGCGGTGTAGGTCGTCCCGCGGGCCTTGCCGGCGGCCGCGATCTTGTTCTGGGTCAGCATTTGTTTCAAGTAAGGCTTGATCATCTTGCTCTTCAGCGCCAACCCCATCGCGAGCAGCTCCATGCGCTGACCCGGATTTGCCTTGATGTAGTCGTAGATCTGCGCGGCGCGTTCGCCGTTGGGATTCACCGGCCGACCCGGACGACGGCCGGGCAGACCCCGTGCGCCTGTCTTGGCGGCATGCAGCGGCTTCTTACCCAGAGCAGCGCGCAGTGCGTACTCCACCTCGTCGCGTGTAGCCTGCTGCACCAACGCCTTCAATTCCCCCACGAATGTGGCCACCAATCGATTGAGCTCTGTGTCGATATGCATCTTCTTCCTCGAACCTGTGTCTGCAATCGCGCCGCCAATCGGCGCCGATTTGCCTGGATAAAGAAGTGCATTTTTCACCGAAATGCAAGGGCAAACGCAACCTTTGTTGCCTGCCGACACCTAACTCGCGCCACGCAGGCGCATCGCCGGGTTGGCGTAACGTCGCGAACGTATTAAGGAAGTAGCCATGGCCACGAACCCCAGAAAGCTCGTCCCGGGCGCGGTCGTCGGCGGTTACCGGGTGCTAAACCGCCTGGGACGCGGCGCGACGGCCACCGTCTACCTCGCGGAGACGCTGGAATCGGGCACTCAGGTGGCGCTCAAGGCGATGCACGCCGACCTGTTGGCCACTGGCTCACACGCCGCCTCGCGGATGAAACGCGAGATCGAATTGGTTCATCGTATCGATCATCCAGGCGTTTGTCGCATCTACGACCTGCATGCCGACGACCGCTTGCTGTTCCTGACGATGCAGTACATTGCAGGGCAACCGCTGGACGCTGCGCTTCAAGCGGCCGGCCGACTCCAGGTCCCACGTGCCGCGCGCATCCTTCGAGCGATCTGTCGCGCTCTGGCCGCCGCTCACGCTGTAGACATCCTGCATCGCGACCTGAAACCTTCCAACATCATGCTGACACAGCAAGATGTACCGATTATTCTGGACTTTGGTTACGCCACCGGGCCGGATGTGGGCCGGCTCACCGCCACCGGGCAATGGGTCGGCACGCTGTACTATGCGGCCCCGGAACTGCTCAAGAACGAGCCTAACACCAAGCTCTCGGACATCTACTCGATGGGCGTGATCGCCTACCAATGTCTCACGGGCCACCTGCCCTTCCAGGGTACCCACGCAGGCGAGATCGCCGAGGCGCTGCTGTTCCGCGACCCCAAACCACCTCGCAGTTTGTGCTTCGATATCCCCGCCTCACTCGAAGCCATCATCATGAAGGCGATGCACCGCACGCCCGCCCTCCGCTTTGCCAACATCATGGAGTTGGAGGGTGCTCTGGCGCCGTTTGAAGAGGCCGCGCCCTCGGTGCGGGCCCCGTTCTTCCCGACGCCCGCCATGACGCCCGCAGACGCCCCCACCGACTCAAACCTTACACCACCGCTTACCCCCCACGTGCGCTCAGACTCCGCCTCTGGACCGACGCAAGTGCAGCTCAAAGCTCCCGTCGCCCAAGAATCCGGCGAAGAGGTCGCCGACGTGTTGGACGCGGAAGCCGCCCCGGCAGCGCCCAGCGTGCCTGCAGCACCGGCCCCGATGGCTCATCCGGCAGCGCCCAAACAGCCCGTGCCCGTGCGTGCGGTGCACACCCCCACACCGCTCGCTCCGCCAGTAACGACGTCGCGTCCGACGCCCCCCGACCCCGTGGAGTTGCGCCACCTCTATGAAGCACGTGCCAAGAGCCTGCAAGAAGCCAAACACGCTCGTGGGCTGCTTAAAGGTGACCACCTGACCTTGGAGTCGGTAGAACGCATGGCCCTTTTGGAATTTGGGCGCGGCCGCCTCAAGGAGGCCGTGGGTTTCATCGACTTAGCGCTGGAGGAAATCGCCCGTATCCACTTGGATGCAGCGTTCATCAGTCACAAGATCCAACGACTCGACAAAGCCATGCGCACCGGCCGCAACGCCCAGGCTCTGCCGAAGCTAGAACCGTTTCTCAACGGTGTCATGCAAGCGTTTGAGCGGCAGGACTTCGACGCCGCAAACCTAGCACTCAACCAGGCCTTTGCGGCCCTCACGCAACTGGCGTAGATAGCCACGGCGGCGCCCTACCTGTCGGGCTGCCAGGGAGCATGTGATGAATGACACCATTCTGGTTGGCAACGGCACGGTCTTCACGCTGGGCCGCGACAATCGGGTGATCGAGAACGGCGGCGTCTTGTGGAGCGGCGGCACCATACAGGAAGTGGGCCCCACCGAAGCACTCCGCCCCAAAGCGAAGGAATTCCTCGACGCGCGTGGCCGCCTTATTATGCCGGGCCTCATCTGCGCGCATCATCACTTCTACAGCACCTACGCCTGCGGCTTGGGGTTTGCGACCCCGACCAACTTCGTGGAGGTCCTTGAAAAGCTTTGGTGGAAACTCGACAGAGCGCTCGACCTAGACGACGTCTACTACAGCGCGTTGATCCCGATTGCTCGCGCCATTACCTCCGGCACCACCACGATTTTGGACCACCATGCGAGCCCGAACGCGATTCGCGGCTCTCTGCCGCGCATTGCCGACGCGGTGGGAGACGCTGGTATTCGCGCATCGTTGTGCTACGAGGTCACCGACCGCAATGGCCCCGAAGGTGCCAAAGCGGGGTTGGACGAAAACGCCGCCTGGCTCGAAGCCACGCGTAGCCATACCCATGGCTTGCTGCATGGGCTGGTGGGTGTGCACGCGCCGATGACGGTTGGCCCCGAGACCCTCAAGGCCTGCGTAGCGCTGATGCGCAAGTACGACACCGGCCTACATATTCACGTGGCCGAAAGTCACTTCGATCAGGACGATTCGCTCGCCAAGTACCAAAAACGCTGCATCGAGCGCTTGCACGAGGCCGGGGCCTTGGGGTCGAAGACACTCGCCGTACACTGCATCCACATGGAGGATCGGGAGTTGGACCTGCTGGCCCAAACCCACACCACCGTGGTGCACAATCCACAATCCAACATGAACAACGCCGTGGGCGCCGCCAAGGTCGGCACGATGTTGGGCAGAGGCATTCGCGTCTGTTTAGGTACCGACGGCATGACCTCCAATATGTTTGAGGAGGCCCGCGCGGCGTTGTTTTCGCGCCATCATATGAGCAACGACCCGGCGGCCGGTTTCATGGATACGGCCAAGATGTTGTTCGAAAACAACGCGACCACCGCTTCGGCCTACTTCGGAAAAACGCTGGGAGTGTTGGAAAAGGGCGCCGCCGCCGACTTGATCGTGGTGGATCACCTGCCGTTTACGCCCGCGACCCCCGACAATGTTTATGGCCACTTGCTATTTGGCGCGGCCGCCGAACGCGTGCTCACCACGGTCTGCGACGGCAAGGTGCTCATGCGTGACGGCAAACTCTTGTCGCTCGACATGGAGCAAATCACGCAGAAGATCGCCGCCCGTACCCCTGCCGCTTGGAAACGCTTCCAGACGCTCTAAACTGCCGCCGGGACGTACAACGCTGAGGCCGACAACGCCTCGTGCAGCACCGCCATCGCGATGACATTGCGCATCGAGACGACGCCCGTGCCCTTACCCGTAGCCTCGCCCACGAGCGCCAGGCTCTTACCATCTAACTCAGCGTCTAAGATCGGCGTCGACAAACGGAAGCGGTTACCACGCTGGCTAAGCGCCCATGCTTGGCCATCGAAGCGCGTCCATAACGTGGCGGTGGCTGCGTCCAAGTACCAGCAGTTGGACGTTTCAGCGTCGAACGAGGCCTTGGACAAATAGACCTTCGGCTTATCGCGATACGGCGCACCTGCGGTCGGACAAAAGGTCTGGCAGTTGCCGCATTCATTACAGAAATCACCGATGTTCAGCGTTTGATGTTCTTGGGTAAGCGCCCAGACATACGCATCATCGCACGGCGTCACCCGGCCTTGGTTCACAGCCAAGTCACGCACCGTCAGCTGGCGCAACGGTACGCGGTAACTCAGGTTGGCGCGGTTCGGACATACCGTGACACAGACATCGCAGAGCTCATCGCACAGTAGGCAACGCTCGGCCTCCGCCTGGGCCTCGGCGTCTCCCAGGGTTTGCACCACAAGGGCAAAACCCTCGCGTTCATGCTCTGAACAGATCGGCAAAGGTTGGCCAGGCGTGCGCCGGGCACGCTTACGCCGGAGCTCAGCCAACGCCGCGGTGCCTTGGACCTTGTGCCCCTCAGGTGAGGTCGCAGCCACCGGGTTCACCGACGCTGGAATCGGCACGCCACACGCCGTCAACACGGCATACGCGAAGGCCTTACCGTCGGCGATCCCCTTGATGATCGACGAGGGTCCGCGCACGACGTCGCCACCGGCAAACACTTTGGGGTGCGAGGTGCGGTGCACGGCGCCAACGCCCAGCGCCGCGGTGCCGGCCTCTGCGTGCACAAGTCCGCCCTTCTCGATCTTAACGACAGCGTTCAGGAAGTCGACCTCGGTGTCCTGACCGATGGCGGGGATCAACAGATCCAGCGCAATCTGGTGCTCGCTCCCGGGAATCGGTTTTGGGCTGGACCGCCCGCCAGTGGCAGAGGGCACGAGCTGCATGCGTTGGCATTCCAGCGCCGTGAGCTTGCCCGCCTCAGAGATTACCCGCACGGGAGCGGTCAGCTCCACAATTTTGACCTTCTCCTCCAAAAGCTCCGCCAGCTCCTCCCGGCTGGCCGGCATCTCTTTGACCGTGCGCCGATACAAAAGAAGAAGCTCGCCCCCAGGCGGCATCAGGCGTTTGGCCGAGCGCACCGCGTCGATCGCAGAGTTCCCACCTCCTACGACCGCGACCCGCTTCGGGAGACTCTTGAGCCTGCCCTGCTTCACCTGTTCTAGAAAATCCAAGAACCCGAGTACCCCTGCGCAAGACTCGCCCGGCACCCCCATCGGTTTCGAGGCCTTGGCGCCCACCGCGACGAAGACGTAGTCATGCTTGGCAACCAGGGCATCAAACTGGGCGCGTGTTGTGATCGGACTGTTCTCATGCAGTTCCACGCCCAAAGCTTTGATCCGCTCGATGTCCAGCGCCACCCGTTCGGCCGCTGTGCGAAAATCGGGAAGCGCGTGCGTCACCATGCCACCCACCGCGCTTCTGGCCTCGAACAACACCACGTTGAAACCCTCGCGAGCCAAAAACCAGGCGGCCGACAACCCCGCAGGGCCACCGCCTATCACAGCCACCGATTTCCCAGCACTCCCGTCCTTCAGCGCATGACGGCGCGGCTTCAGGAAGCCATCGGCCGAACTGCCGCGAAGCGCCACCAGGCGATCCTCTTTCATCGCGATGAAACGTTTCAGGTCGCGGATACGCAGCGTCGAATCGTAGTTCATTCGCGTGCACCGATCCTCACACACATGATCGCAGGCCATGCCGGTGGTGTTCGGAAACGGGTTGCTGTCCCGAATCACCGCCAATGCCTCAGCGAACCGCGCCTGCGACGCCAGCCAGATATAGGAAGGCACATCTTGCCCAGTCGGGCAGGTCTCGGTGCAGGGCGCACTGATGCAGTCAAACAGCTCCAACGGCCGGTCACCCTTGATGTTGGTCCAAGGGAATGCGTCCTTGTGGTAGCTCGGGGTCTTAAGCACCTGGGAAAAGTTGGCCGCGATATTTTTTTGCACCGCCTGCGCGCGCGCAGAGGCACCAGCCACTTTCAACGGCAGCTCATCCAGCGTCGTCGCATGATAGGCCTTCATATAGGCCGCAGCGTTTTCAGAGTACTGCAGCAAACGAGCATAGCCGCCCGGCTTCAGCAAATCTGAACAGACGGTGACCGGCTTAATGCCACAGCCCAACACAGCGGCCGCATTAAAGGCATCGGCGCCTGCCGAAAACGATAAATCCAGCTCGCCGTGAAATTCTTCCTGGAGCAACATGGCGACGTGCAGCGCCAAGGCGTGCAGCGGACGGCCGGACATGTACATCATCTCGTTCGACTTCGCGAACACGTCCTTGTGGTTGCGAGCTTCCAACGTATTGGTCAACTTCAAATTGAACTCAACCTTAGCCTCGCGAGCCTTCGCGCGCAGGTTGTGGATAAGGTGCACTGCATCCGGCCACTTCAGGTCATGCGCGAACGCCGCGTCCGGCACGTCAATTCGGGTGAACCCAAGCTCATGATTCAAAATGCGCCGCAGCGCCTCCGGACCGTTTAACGTCGGGTTCAACTTTACCGTAGTGTGAAGCTTCAGCGTTTCGATGAGGTAGGCGCCGATGCGCTCGATCTCATCGGGCGGGCAGCCATGCATCGTCGACAGCGTAATGTTGTTGGTTAGCGCAACCGGAATCTTCAACTCCCCCAAATGTGGGTATAGTGGTTTCAAGAGGTCCATGGCGCGGTCGTACTCGGCCTGGCCTTCGGGGCTTCCCAACATCGCCTTCAAGAATCGTTGGGTATTGGGTTTCAACAACCCTTCCATGTTGTAGCCGGCGCTCATGTTGAAGATGCAGCCGAAGGCGCCGTCGGCCCGCGTGAGACCGAGCTCACTTTGCAGGATATGGATCAGAATCCAGGCGTTTAGATACTCGCGATACGAGTCTTCGAGTTTGAGCTCCTGGGACCACTCGCAGTTGTAACCCTCATCTTCCATGTCGATGCAGGGCTTGCTGACCTCGATCTCGTCCAGCGTCTGAACGGTTTTTAGTTCAAGGTAGCGGGCACCGCACAACCAAGCGGTGATAAGGTTCTGCGACAGTTGCGTATGCGGCCCTGCCGCCACGCCCCACGGCGTTTCTAAGAGCTGCCCATAGCGATGGCACGCAAGCTGGGGATACGCGCGCGGATCGAAGAAGCTCTCACGCGGAATACCAAAAATACTGCCTGTGCGCTTAAGCTCAGCAAAAACCAAGGTGAACAGGCGATCGATGGGCAGCGGGATCATCTTGTCGGACATGCGGCAACTCCTTCAAATCTCTACCATTTCCGAACACGGCGGCAACGCAAGCGACCGCCTTCGCGTACGCTTCAGCGTGCGCCACCGCATAGCAGTGAGACGGTTGTGAAGGCTAGAGGGTGTGACCGAGCTCTACAACCAGAAGTGGGACAAAACGGTCGGAGTCATCGGCGCGGTAACCGTCAGGAACCTCAGAGGTGAGGTTGGTGGTCTCGGCGCCGAGACCCTTGGCGTAGCCGATGATGCCGCCCAGACCAAGCGTGGCGCCACCCTCGAAGACCCAGCGATAGCCAATATCGAACGCCATGACCGCCATCTTGGTGAGATAGTGGATATCCTGATCGCCCCAGTCATCATCCCCTTCTCGGGTATCCACCGCGATGTACTCACCGCTGAAACCCACGTAGAGGCCCTGTCGATTGGCCTTGTCGCCAGTGTAAAAGTGCAGGCCCGCGCCCGCGCCCCAACTGAGCTCTAAGGTGTCCTCGTCGGAGCTTGCAAGAACGTGCGGGATCAAGCCGGCGCTCACCGCACGTCCGCGGATCACGAATGCGACCTTGCTACCCATCTCCAGGCTGATCGTCGGGCCATACAACAGAAATCCCTGCACATCTCCTTGAATGCCAACGACGCTGTTAGCCACGTCATCAGGAATCCGAGAACGCCTCGGGTTGGTTGTTGGCGCTGGCGACCCTGGCGCGATCGGTGCGCCCGTTGGGCTAAACGGCGGGGCACCTTGAACAGCGCCCCCCGACACTGGTGACTTGCACTCCCCCTGCACGCAGATGCGGTCCCCTTTGCAGTCCACATCCTTGGTACAACCGCCTGCGTCCGGTGCGCCGACAAGCATCAGTGACAATACGATCGCTGTCATCGCGAGCCCCCCTGTTGCCGTAACGGTTTAGTTTTTTGCCTTTGCGTAAAAGTCCACCATTTTGGCCAGCGTGACCGGTTTAATCTTGCCGGCGTTCCCCGCTTGGCCAAAGGCAATCATCCGCTCCTTGCAAACCTGCTTCATCGAGTCACGAGCCGGTTTCATGTAGTCGCGCGGATCAAACTTGTCGGGTGAGTCAGCAAAGATCTTGCGGATGGCCCCTGTCATCGCCATGCGGTTGTCGGTGTCGACGTTGATCTTGCGCACGCCATGCTTGATGCCGCGTTGGATCTCTTCGACCGGCACCCCAAA
>JAKLEG010000191.1 GCA_022703175.1 Myxococcota bacterium
CGTAAGCGTAAGATCTGACTGCCGTTCTCACGCACCTTTCGGGCGCACGTGCCGAGAATGCCGAGGCACATGCAGCAGGACGCAAATCCTACACTAGGTGAGGGGCGGCGATGAGAACCATCAAACAAAGTCAATATGTCGACTACAATACCTGTCTCTATCCGCCGCCGCGGGTGGGGGACTATCGCAAACCTGAGCACCCCGCACCCAAGGGCACGTTGTCCGTGAACGGCCATCGTTGTTCCAAAGCCACGCTCGCTGACGTGCGCATGTGGACTTCGCAACGCCTGTGCGATGTGCCTGGGCACGGCTACGTCTACACTGACATGTTGCTCAACAAGGCGATGTCACTGTCGACACGGAAGTACCTAACCAAGAGTCTGTTGGTCCAAGCCTCCGATGCCCTGGTGCTTGAGGCGCGTGCTGCAGCCAACCGCAAGGCTGCGCCCCAGGCATAGGTCGCGACGCAGGTCAGATGCGGCAGCGGTCGTGAATGGAATAGGTCGTTTAACAATTACCGAGGGAGGAATCGTCACATGCCAGACTGTACTCTTACTCAGACCGGCTATCTTGCTACGCGACCCGCGCTGCGCGCCGATCAAGCCAACGCCGAGGTGATCCAGAGCGTGGGTGCCTTGGGGGCTACCCGAGTCACGGTACGGGTGTGGACCGATGACAAGGCCACCAACATGCCCGACAAGTTCGAGCGGCCGGTGGTGACCCTCAAGAGCGGCACGCCCGAGGCGATGGTGACTGGCTACGAAAACGTGCAACCGTGGAGCAGCCAGGGCGCACCGCGCGTAGCGATTGAAACCCGCTATGAAGCCGATCCGAAGCGTCCCGAAGCCGGTTGGCACGTGATGACGTTCGACAGCAATGCGCCCCTCTCTGTGGTGGGCGTGGGGCTGGCCTTCCAGGGCGAGTACATCCCGTCACAATATGGTGGCGGCCGCAGCGTCGCCACGTTCCAGATCCCGACACAGGTCAAAACGCTCTAGACTGTGGGTCGCGCTAATTCCCTGGGATACGCGCGGCCAAGCCCAGCTCCAGGCCCCAAAACTCGCGCGACAGCCTGCCCACGCCGATTTGGCCAAACTTTATGTGGGTCGAACGCTGGACCCAACCGCCCGCAGCCGCCGCGTACAGACCCCAGGGCTCCAAAAACTGCCATTGCAACCCCAACGTCGCTGAGGCCAACGGTGATACCAACGTGCGGTCATGTGCCACCGCAGGCGCCATCGTCTCGGCATGCACCTTGGTCCAGGCCACGCCCAGCTGCAACGCCACATAAGGCGACCAGATATCCACCTCCCACGGGGACCAACGGTAGCCAAGCTGCGCATAGGAGCGGGACAGCTGTGCTGTGCCCAGCTGTCGATGAAGCTCAGCGGGCTTCGTGATCACCAGGGCACTGACGAGCAGGTGTCCTGGCCCAAGCGTGGGTGTTTGCATCGACAGCGTTGGTCCTGCCATCGCGGCCACCTGGGTGGTGCCTTTCGTGACACTTAATCCCACCGCTAACTGCCAGGGGTTGGGCGGTGGTTGGTCGGCGGCGCTTGGCAAGAGTGTCGCCACTGTAGCCACCACCTGCGGCGGCGGCGCTACGGCCACGGGATGGGCCGGCAACTTGAGCTCGATGAGGCTTGCGTGCAGGAGCTCCAGCGTACGTAGCCCTACCACTCGGGCGTCGGTGTCAGGCGAAAAGCGCCGGTTGAGCACTTTGTCGGTCACCCGGTCGGTCAGCCACACCTCAAGGCTTTGGTCGTGGATCACGCGGCGCAGCGACACCGCCGCCACTGCGTTGTGCAGCTCGGCCATGCGCGCCAGCTCCGCTCTGCGCGCATGCTCCCCATGGGTGGTCCCGACAAGCGGCAATACGTCGAAACCTGCAACTTTGAGCTCCAACGCGATTCGTTGCTCGGCTGCAGGCCACGCCTCGTCGCCAAAATCGGCACCCAGTTGCAGCAGCACCACGCGGTTTTGCGCACTTTGGGCCCAACTTGTACCCGGGCTCAACGTCACCCACGCTGCTAACCAAAACCGAAGATAAATCAAGGTCGTTCCACTACCTCCTTGGCAACCTTGATATAGACGCCTTGCGGGTAACGCGCCAGATAACGTTGGGCCAAGGTGTGCGCCAAAGCAGCATCGCCCTGATGGGTGAGCGCCACCAACCAACGCCCCAGCGCTTCTTCGGCCAGCGCCCCTTGCGGCTCGGCCGTGAGGTAGCGCTCAAACTCCCGTGCGGCACTCGCGTCGTCATGGTCGACCTCTTGAGCCAAGCGCCCCAGCATGAATGGCACAAGCTTGGCGGCCGCGTGGTTGGGGAAACGCTGGGACAACGCTTTGAGCACCCAGCGCGCCTCGCGTGCGGCGCCAGCGATTCGTGCCAGGTCTGCCAGTGTTTCAAGTTCCTCAGGTGGCGCACCTTTGGCGAGCGCTGTGATGCCCTCACGGCGAGCCAGGGCCCACGCCTCGGCGTAGCGCGCTTGGGCGGCCAATACTTGCCAAGCTGGGGTCTGCGGGACCGCGGCATGGCGAAGCTCGGCCCGCGAAGGCTTGGGGTTGTTGTGCGGCTCGACAACAGCCTCGACGACGGGCGAGGGGGGCGCAAAATGCACTGGCTCGCCTTGCGAAATCGTTCGGCCCGGGGTGGGCTGGCCAGGGCCAGTGACCCGTACGCTACCTTCGGTCACGTGAACTGTCAGTTCCTGGCGCTCGTAGGCAACGCGCAGTACCGTACCCACCACTCGCACGGTGTAGGGCCCCGCCAAGAAGTCCCATGTTGTAGGTCCGTGCGGAGTCACATGAGCGCGCACGCTGCCTTGCTCCACCCGCACTCGCACCATCGCCCGCGAGACATACGAGAGCGCGACCCTGCTTGAAGCCTCGGCAACCAGCTGTGTGCCGTCCTCGAAACGAATAGGCAGCTCCTCGGTAGGTGCGGTGTGCCATGCTGCAGTCGTGTTCGGCGCTGCGGTTGCCGAGCCAACCCGATAACGTAACTGCGTCGAGGACAGTGGTAACCCAAACCATACGACAGCGGCCGCGGCAGTGGCACCCACCATCAAGCCCAGGCCGAAATGCCAGCGCTTCAGCCGTGAGGCGGAGGGTTTGGCCGAGCTCACGTAACGACGCAAACGTTCACGTTGCGCCGCGATTTGCTCATCGCTTGGGCCCGCGCCCACGGTCTCGGCGACGTGGTGGCCGAACTTGCTCGGATCATTCATGTTCCACCTCGCTGTGCCTAGCGACATAGGCGGCCAAGGACGGTTCGGCTTCGGCCAGGGCAAAGAACTTGGCCGAGGCGGCCTGGAGTCGGCGTTTGATCGTGGCCAGCGAACAGCCACACGCCTTGGCGACGTCATCTAACGCCTCGCCTTCGATGTATCGCAACGAAAAAGCCAGCCGTTCATCGATGCTCAGCGAGGCAAGCACCTGGTAGACGCCGCGCATCGCGGTGCGACTGTCGTGGTCGTCTAGATGGGGCACCAACAGCTCGGTGGTATCGGGCGTAAGGTGCATGATGCGACGCACTTTGCGGCGCCGCAGCTCCATGCGCACGGTGTTGACGGTTAGGGTCACCATCCAACTCCTCAACGCCGAGGCTTCACGCAACTTGTGGGCCGAGGCGAGTGCCTGGACGAACACCTGCTGCACCAGGTCGTCGTGCTCGGGGTCGGCCCCCAAGAAACGCCAGATCAGCCGGTTGATGTCCCGGTGAAAGCGCTCAAACAACGCCGTCGCGGCGGCTTTGTCGGCCCGTTTTAGGGCACAAAGCAGCTGCTCTTCGGCATCCAGCACGGCCTCGGTCACATAGGCCCCACTTTCTCCCACAAGGGGTCCGCATACCACACGGCACCACCTGGGCCGAGCCGCCGTATGCGCCAAAAGATGCCGGGTGCCAAGCAAATGGCTCATCGAGCTGCTATGCCTGGTGGCTCCGGTGGTATGTCCGCAGGTGCTGTACACCCACCTAAGCCTCCTGATGCCGGCAACACCGTAAGGTCAATTTTGCGCGAATCTTGTCGGCGCGGCTCTTGCCAAAAAGCCTTAAAGACCTCAGCTTGACCGTCGCCAAAGGGGCGGCTACAAACCGCGTGACCCCATAGACACGGCCCGAGTCCGAAGAGTCACCATGGACATTGACGCCACCATTATCATCCAGATGTTGCTGTTTCTCGTGACGCTCGTGGTGTTAAGCCACGCGCTCATGAAACCGGTGATGGCCGTTTTAGAAGCCCGCCATCAACGGATCGAAGGCGCTGGCATTGAGGCCGAACGGCTGGTGCGCTTGGCCGACGAAAACCGCGATGCCTACCTGAGTCGCATCCGTGATGCCCGCAAGGTGGCCGGGCGCGAGCGCGAGCAGCTGTTGCAGTTGGGTAACGACGAAAAACGCAAGCTATTGGCCGAGGTGCGCGCCGAGTTGGCAACAGAGTTGGCTCATGCGCGCGAGCAGGTGCATGCCGCCGAAAGCCAAGCGCGGCAGGCGTTGGCGCAGGACACTGATGCGATGGCCAAGAATCTCGTCGCCCGCATGCTGGGCCAAAAGCTCTAACCCGTAACGAGGTTGCCTTTGCACGTCGCCAAAACTTTGCGACCCTGGTCGGTGTTTGCTGTTGGGCTCTTGTTTTGCACCCACGCTGTCGCGAGCGAAAACGCCCATGCGGGCGCTCATGGTGCTCCCACCGTGAACTGGTGGACCTGGAGCGCGAGCGCACCGCCGGTCGGCTGGTTCCTGCTCGATTTTGTGCTGTTTGTAGCTCTGTTGGTCTACTTCACTCGCAAGCCGATCAAGGCCGCCTTTATGGCGCGCCATCTGCGCATCAAGAAGGCTTTGGGGGACGCCGAAGGCGCGCTGAAGGGCGCCAAAGACCGCTACGAGGAGTATCGCGGCAAGCTGGCCGATGTCGATCACGAGGCCGCTCAACACGTTGAGCGTGGCAAGGTGGACGGCAAAACCGAGCAAGAAGCGATTTTGGCCGCGGCTCGCACCTACGTGGAGCGTCTTAAGGCCGATGCCAAGGCTGTCATTGCCTCTGAAGGCCAACGCGCCCGTGAACGCCTGCAGCGCCAGGTGGTCGATGACCTGCTAAAGCGCACCGAAGCGTTGCTGATCACAGGGTTGGGTCCGCAAGAACGCGAACGGCTCTTGGAAGAATCGATTGGCGCCCTCGAAATGGCCCCCACCGAGGTCCTTGGGCAACAGGGCAAACGAGACACAGGGGCACAGCGCGGAGGTGCGGCATGAGTGCGATTGCGAGGCGCTATGCTCGCGCCGCCGTGGAGGCCGTGCTGACCCACGGTAGCCTGGCCGACGTGGACCGCTTAGCGGCGACGTTGCGTAGCTTTGCCCAGGCATACCGTGACAATGTCGACCTGCAGGAGTTGATGCAGAACCCAGTGCTGGTGGTCGACCGCGAACGCACGCTGCACGCGGTGCTTAACAAATTGGGTGTCATCGACCAAGGCGCCAAGCTGATTGCGCTGCTCGCCACACGTGATCGGATGAGCGCCCTGGATGAAGTCGTTTTGGAGGTCGAGAGCCTGGCCGACGACAAGGCCTCACGGTTACGCGCCTACGTGACGAGCGCTGTCGCCCTCACCGAGGCGCAAGCGGCACGGGTGGCCAAGGCTTTAGAAGCTCGGCTGAAGAAGCCGGTGTTGGTGGTGGTAAATGTCGAGCCGGCGCTTATGGGCGGGCTCATCTGTCGCGTCGGGGATTTAACCTTTGATACCAGCGTACGGCGCCAGCTGAAGGTGCTGGCCGAGACGCTGCTCAAGCCATCGCACGAGTAACGAGGGAAGCATGCAAATTCGCGCTGAAGAAATAAGCAGCATCATCAAGCAGCAGATCGAAGGCTACGAGAAGAAGGTGGACGTCGCCGAGACCGGCACCGTCATCTCGGTGGGTGACGGTATCGCGCGTGTCTACGGCCTCAAGGGCGCGATGGCTGGTGAGCTCCTCACGTTCCCAGGTGATATCCAGGGCCTGGTGTTGAACCTCGAAGAGGACAACGTCGGCGTGGCCATTATGGGGCACGACGTGGAAATTAAAGAGGGCGACACCGTGAAGCGCACCGGCGAAATCGCCTCGGTGCCTGCCGGGCCCGGCATGCTGGGTCGCGTGGTAGATGCGCTCGGGCGGCCGGTGGATGGGCTTGGGCCGATCAAGGCCACCGAGCAGCGCAAAATTGAGCTGAAGGCACCTGGCATCATCGCCCGCAAAGGCGTGCACGAGCCGCTGCAAACCGGCATCAAAGCGATCGACTCCATGATCCCGATCGGTCGCGGCCAACGCGAGCTGATCATTGGCGACCGGCAAACGGGCAAGACGGCTATCGCCATCGACACGATCATCAATCAGAAGAACTCGGGCGTGAAGTGTATCTACGTGGCCATCGGCCAGAAGCAATCCACCGTGGCCCAGGTGGTAGACAAGCTGAAGCACCACGGCGCGATGAGCTACACCACGGTGGTCATCGCCGCCGCCGCCGATCCCGCGCCGATGCAATTCTTGGCACCCTATGCCGGCTGCGCCATGGGCGAGTATTTCCGCGACAACGGCCAACACGCGCTGATTATTTACGACGACTTGTCCAAACAGGCTGCGGCCTATCGGCAAATGTCGTTGCTCTTGCGAAGGCCGCCGGGCCGCGAGGCGTTTCCGGGCGACGTGTTCTATTTGCACTCGCGCCTGCTCGAACGCGCGGCCAAGCTTTCGGACGCCAAAGGCGGCGGCTCGCTCACCGCTTTGCCTATTATTGAAACGCAAGCGGGTGACGTGGCGGCCTACATTCCGACGAACGTCATTTCAATCACCGATGGCCAGATCTTTTTGGAAACCGATTTGTTCTATGCCGGCCAACGTCCGGCGTTGAACGTCGGTATTTCGGTGTCGCGCGTGGGTGGCTCGGCGCAGATCAAGGCGATGAAGAAGTATGCCGGCCAGCTCCGCCTAGATCTCGCGCAATATCGGGATCTTGCGGCCTTTGCCCAGTTTGGCAGCGACCTCGATAAGGCCACTGTGGAGCAACTGGAGCGCGGTAAGCGCCTGACCGAGATGCTGAAGCAAGGCCAGTATGTGCCACAGCGCGTGGCATTGCAGGTGTTGCAGATCTACGCCGGGACACAGAACGCGCCCGGCGACAAGAAGACCTTTGTGCGCGACATTCCGGTGCAGGACATCAGCCGCTTTTGCGCCGAGATGGAGAGCTTCATCAACACCCGCTTCCCGACGTTGTTCGACAACATCGAAAAGGGCGGGCAGATCACCGACGAGATCAAGAAGGAAGTCGACCAGGCGCTGAAGGACTATCGCGATCAGTTCCAAATCACCGAGAAGAACTAGCGAGCTCGCATGGCCTCCTTAAGAGACATACGCAAACGCATTCGCTCGGTGAAGAGCACGCAAAAGATCACCGGCGCGATGAAGCTCGTGGCCGCGGCCAAATTGCGCCGGGCGCAGGATGCCATCCTCACGGCGCGACCGTACGCCGTGCAGTTGGGTGGCCTGCTCCACCGCGTGGCCACGCGCGCCCACGATCAGCACGGCAACACCCCGCACCCGTTGCTTGAACACCGCGAGCCCAAGCGCGTGCTCCTCGTGGTGATGACCTCCGACCGCGGCCAGTGTGGCGCCTTCAACGCCAATATTCTTAAGCGGGCCGAGCGGTTTGTGGCCGAAAACCAGGGCAACTACGAGTCGTTGCAGCTGGCCACCGTGGGCAAAAAGGGCGCCGAGTATTTCCGCAAGCGCAAGGTGGCCACCGTGCGGGATTTCCCCGGGGTGTTCCACGAGCTCACCTTCAGGCGTGCCTCCGAGATCGCGTTCGGGCTGGCCGATGAATTCAAGGCGCACGATCTCGACGCGGTGTACTTGCTGTACAACGAGTTCAAGAACGCGGCGATGCAGCGGGTGGTGGTGGAGAGCCTCTTGCCGATTGTGCATGAGGAGCTGCCGGTGGGCGATGACGCCGACTACATTTACGAGCCGAACCAAGAGCAGGTGCTCGACAGCTTGGTGCCGCGCTACGTCGCGAC
This sequence comes from Myxococcota bacterium, assembly GCA_022703175.1. Taxonomy (GTDB): domain Bacteria; phylum Myxococcota; class XYA12-FULL-58-9; order XYA12-FULL-58-9; family XYA12-FULL-58-9; genus JACRCV01. The sequence continues at coordinate 8,047 of JAKLEG010000191.1, forward strand.
CCATGTCTGGAGGGCGCTGTTGGAGAGCTTTGCGGGCGAGCAAGGGGCCCGCATGACGGCGATGGATGGCGCCAGCAAAAACGCCAAGGAGCTCGTAGGTTCGTTGACACTCGCGTACAACCGCGCGCGTCAGAGTGCCATCACGACCGAGTTGATGGACATCGTGGGTGGTGCAGAGGCCCTAAAATAGCAAGGTACGCGCCCGGCGCGTGCCTCCCTGTCATGCTTCCTCCTGGTGGGGGAGGCTGCCGCCGAGGGCGGTTGATGGGGGTTACGAGAGAAATTTTTTGCGGCGCGCGTAGCGCCGATTAGAGGGATGCGATGGCAGAGGCATTGGCTCAAGGTAAAGTGACGCAGATCATCGGACCCGCAGTTGATGTGGAGTTTCCGGCTGGGCAGCTGCCGGCCATCTTCACCGCGCTTACGATGACCAACACGCAGATCGATGCGCGCCCTGACAACCTGGTGTTGGAAGTCGCGCAACACCTAGGCGAGAGCACGGTGCGCACGGTGGCCATGGACTCCACCGACGGACTCGTGCGCGGCATGCCGGTTAAAAACACCGGTGCCCCCATTGCGATGCCGGTGGGCCCCGAGATTTTGGGCCGCATTTTGAACGTGGTGGGCGAGCCGGTAGACGACATGCCGCCACCTGCGGCCAAACTGTATCGGCCGATTCACCGCTCACCGCCCGCGTTTACCGAGCAAGACACGCAGGTTCAGTCGTTTGAAACCGGCATCAAGGTCATCGATCTGTTGGCCCCCTACCCGCGCGGCGGCAAGATTGGCTTGTTCGGTGGTGCCGGCGTCGGCAAAACCGTGCTCATCATGGAGCTCATCCGCAACGTGGCCACCAAGCGTGGCGGCTTTTCGGTGTTGGCCGGCGTCGGTGAGCGTACCCGCGAAGGCAACGACCTCTACATGGAAATGATCGACTCGGGCGTTATTGCGGTGGAGAAAGACGCCAAGGGTCATCCGGTGCGCAACGCCAACGGTTCGTTCAAGATCGTGCCCGGCAAGTCGCAGTGCGCGCTCATTTACGGCCAAATGAATGAGCCGCCGGGCGCGCGTGCCCGCGTAGGTTTGTCGGCGCTCACCGCCGCCGAGTACTTCCGCGACGATGAAGGCAAGGACGTGTTGTTGTTTATCGACAACATCTTCCGCTTTACCCAAGCCGGCTCCGAGGTTTCGGCCTTGCTGGGGCGTATGCCCTCCGCGGTCGGTTACCAACCGACCTTGGCCACCGAGATGGGCGAGTTGCAAGAGCGCATCACCTCCACCACCAAAGGCTCCATCACCTCGGTGCAGGCGATTTACGTGCCCGCCGACGACCTCACCGACCCAGCGCCGGCCACGGCCTTTGCGCACTTGGACGCCACCACCGTTTTGTCCCGTGCTCTTACCGAGTTGGGCATTTACCCCGCGGTGGATCCGTTGGACTCCACCTCGCGGCTGCTCGACCCGCAAGTGGTGGGCGAAGAGCATTACAAAGTTGCCCGTGAAACCCAGCAGGTGTTGCAGCGCTACCGTGAGCTGCAAGACATCATTGCCATTTTGGGTATGGAAGAGCTCACCGACGACGACAAACTGATTGTCGCCCGGGCGCGCAAGATCCAGCGTTTCCTGAGCCAGCCGTTCCATGTGGCCGAAGGCTTCACCGGCCGTCCGGGTGCCTACGTCGAGTTGGCCGACACCATCCGCGGCTTCAAGGAAATCGTCGAAGGCAAGTACGACGACCTGCCCGAACAAGCCTTTTACATGATGGGCACCATCGAGA
>JAKLEG010000192.1 GCA_022703175.1 Myxococcota bacterium
GATGGCACGCCTGATGTTCCCGAAGCTCTCCGACATCAAAGAGGCGTTGCAAAGCGTGCTGTACTACCTTGGACGCCGCAAAGAACCCGCTGCGTTCGGGATGTTTGACTACACCCAAAAGGCCGAATACTGGGCGCTGATTTGGGGCACGTTCGTGATGGCGGCCACCGGCTTTGTGCTGTGGTTCCCCACCCAAGCAACACAATGGCTCCCGGCGTGGAGCGTACGCGTCGCAGAGGTGATCCACTTCTACGAAGCCATCCTCGCAGTCTCTGCAATCTTCATTTGGCACTTCTTCTTTGTGATCATCCGCAAAGATGTCTACCCGATGAGCTTCACCTGGATTAACGGCCGTATGCCCATGTCTGAGTGGCGTCATCATCACGCTCGCGCTGAGGCCGAAACCCAGGGTCTGGTCGCCGAGTTGCCCGCCGATGAACCAACGCCCGACACCACGCCGAAGCACTAGCAGCCTCTCTCTGGTGTTTTTGCCGCGAGTGCCTGGATCCCCGCCGTGGGTCTAGGTAGCATGCGCCGCCTTCTTTAAAGAGGTGGGTGCGCGCATGTTGTCTCTCGTGACCGTCTTGCCCCGGATTATGCTCGGAGCCGAAGCTCCCGTCGACGGACTCGCGCTAGGACAACGGCTACCGACGATGAGTATCCTACCGTTTGCGCTGCTGCTTCTGGCGATTGCGTTGCTGCCGCTGTTGGCCAACCATTTCTGGGAGCACAACCGCAACAAGGCCATCGTGTCAGCCGTGGTGGGTGTACCGATGGTGCTCTACATCGGCTGGCTGGATTACCACGCCGTGCTGCACACGCTACATGAGTACGTCGCCTTCATCATCTTGCTGGGTGCGTTATTCATTATTTCCGGCGGCGTGCTTGTGCGCGGGACACTTGCGGGTACGGCTCCGGTGAACACCGGCATCTTGGCATTGGGTGCGGTGCTGGCGTCGTTCATCGGCACCACCGGTGCCTCGATGCTGCTCATCCGACCGCTGTTGCGCGCCAATTCCGCACGCAAAAACGTCCAGCATATTGTCATCTTCTTCATCTTCATTGTCAGCAATGCCGGCGGCCTGTTGACGCCACTGGGCGATCCACCGCTGTTCTTGGGTTTTTTGCGCGGGGTTCCTTTCTTCTGGACCATGCGTTTGTGGGTGGAATGGGCGACGGTGAACGCGGTGCTGCTAATCGTCTTTCACATGATCGACTCGGTTTTGTTCCACCGCGAGGACCTCACCACCCCGGGCGATCTGGACAAGGAGGTGGAAGAGCACCGCGTGCCGCTGAGCGTTGCCGGCAAGCGGAACCTGCTTTTCTTGGCCGGCGTCATCGTGACGATCGTGTTGTGTGGCCATCTGCAACCACCCGTTGGCGTGCAGGAAGCGGGCATGTTGTTGATGGCCGGCCTTTCCCTGTGGCTGACGCCCAACGACGTGCGAACCGAAAACAATTTCTCTTGGGGCCCCATTGTTGAAGTCGCCGTGGTGTTCGCTGGCATCTTTGCCACGATGATACCGGCGCTCGCTATCTTGAATGCGCGCGGCAACGAGCTGGGGCTTACATCACCTGCGCAATTCTTCTGGGCCACAGGCGCCCTGTCGTCGTTCTTGGACAACGCTCCTACGTACCTAACCTTCGCGGCGATTGCGAGTGGCATCGCTCACACCGATGCGAACAACCTCAGTCAATTGGTTGTGACCCCAAGCGGCGAGGCGTTGCTTACGGCGATTTCCGCGGGCGCCGTGTTCATGGGCGCTAACACCTACATTGGCAACGGTCCGAACTTCATGGTGAAAGCCGTAGCCGAATCCGCGGGCGTTAAAATGCCAAGCTTTTTCGGCTACATGGCTTGGAGCGGGTTGATCCTCTTGCCCACCTTCGCGCTGGTGACGGTGGTGTTCTTTCGCTAAAGCCCCGGGCTTTGTTGGCCGCGTGCCCCGCTACCGCAGAGCGTCGCGTCTGCTTCATGGATTCAGAAGACGGTACGTCGGTGAAGGCTTATTGTCCGTACGATCGTAGCTTTGGCGATGGGTGCACAGATGGCAGTGACAACGGCCTTGCCTCGTCGTAGACCTCGCGATACATCAAACGAGGCAACCGGGCACGGTTGAAGGGACTCCGAACGCTAGGGAGTCACTGGAAGCTCGTACGATTAGCCGATGACGGCTCGTCAGCGGCGACAAGGAGAGGCAAGCATGTTTGGGAAGATTGCCGAGTTCTATGGGCAGGGCGGACCGTGGATGCACCCGATCACCCTGGTATCGATCATCGCGATTTCGATTTCGGTAGAGCGCATCATTGCGCTCTACTTCCGCTACAACATCAACTCCTCGTCGTTCATGGCGCAGATCCAAAAGCTCGTCATGGCGAACAACATCGATCGAGCCATCAAGCTCTGCAACGTCACGCCGACGGCCATCTTGCCGCGCGTGCTCAAAGCGGCGCTGACCCGCGCAAACAAAGGTGAAGTGGAGATTTCGAATGCCCTCGAAATCGCCCAAACCGAAGCGCTGCGCGATCTCACCAAGCGCACGAGCATTTTGCCGACGCTCTCCAACTTGGCGACCTTGGCCGGTCTACTCGGCACCATCGTCGGCCTCATCGAAGCCTTCACCGCCGTCGCCGCTGCGCCGCCAGATATGAAGAGCCAGATGCTCACCGCGGCCCTCGCCATCGGCTTGAACTCGACGGCCTATGGTCTCATCGTCGCCATCCCGACGTTGGCCTTCTACGTCTTCTTGAACACCACGACGAAGAAGCTCATCGACGACATGGATGTGTACGCGTTGAAGATTCACTACCTGCTTGTGGCGCGCGGCAAGACCCAAGGCCAAGGCATGGCGCAGGCAGTTGAATAGCGGCGCAGGCAAAGCCACTAATCACTCCTGAGGTGAGCCATGGGTTTTAACCCAACCAGCCGACGCCACTACGAGATCGACGAGCCCGAGCTCAACTTGAACCCGATGATGGACTTGTTCGGGGTCTTGATCCCGACCATGATCATGCTTTCGGCCGCGGTGGAAGTATCGGTCATTAACGTGGTTGCCCCCTCCATCGGCGGTGAACCTGCGCCAGGAACACCGCCACCGAAAACCGACATCCCGGTGAACCTGACGGTCACGATCAGTGACGCGGGCTATACCGTGACGGCACTCGGTCAGGTGGTGGCGCAACTGCCGTTATCCGAACGTCCCATCGTTTGTTCCCGCTACCGCGGCACCGTGCCTCCGCCCCGCTCCAAAAACAAAGACCGGCCGAAGTGCGGGGAAAAAGAAGGACAACTGAAGAAGACGTTCTTGTTGTACGACAACCCTGCGCTCACCGCCAAAGTGATGGACATCAAGAACGAGTACCCAGACGAACGTCGCGTTATTGTGCAGCCTGGACCCGAGGTGGAGTACGAAACCATCGTCGACATGTTGGACGCAGTGCGTGACGTCAAGTCTGAAAAGGGCGGCGTCAAAGAGCTCTTCGACGAAGTCGTGATGAGCCCCGGCTCGTAACCCGAGAGAAACAACCATGGCCGACGACCCGTTTAACACCACCACGATCGACCCGGGCATCAACAACATGCCCGACCCGGAGCTCTTCGCAGAGCACCCCGGCCACAAACGCAAACACAAGAAATCCAAGTTCGAAAACAAGAAGGCCGATATCAGCATCAACTCGCTGTTGGATGTTTTCAGCGTTTTGCTGGTGTTCCTACTCAAGAGCTACACCAACTCCACCGTCACCATTAAGCCATCGCGCGACCTCACGGTGCCGTTCTCAATTTCTCAAGTCGACGCCGAGGATTCCACCTGTCTGACTGTAACGCTCAAAGATATTATGTTGGACGACAAGCCGATCATCACGCTCGAAAACGGTAAGGTTGCTGAACGCGACCTGTCGCACGGCGGCATGATGATTGAGCCGTTGTTGGGCTCACTTCAAGAGGAGGTACAGCACCAACGCCGGCTAGAAGCTCGCAACCCCAAGTCGGCCTTCAAGGGCATCGTCACCGTCATCTCTGACCGCTACGTCCCGTCCACGGTATTGATGCAAATCATGTATACCGCAGGTCTGTCAGAGTTTTCCAAGTTCAAGTTTTTATTGGTGAAGACCGAGCGCTAAGAACGCGCCTCCAAGGGCGCATGCGAGGTCACAAATGAACGACGGCGGTCCTAACAAGTCGCTGAAGGAATTCGACTATTTTTCGGAGCAGGTCGCTCCCCAGGCGCCGCAACCCGGAACGCCCCTCGCGGAGGCTGCTGAGGAGGCGCGCGCCACACACCGCCAGGAGATCCGCCGCCATGCCGTGAGGGTCGCCGTTGCCATTGTGGCGTTAGCAGTGAGTCTGTCGCTGCTTTTAAGCTTTCGCGACCCCATGCTGTATGCCTTCTCGCCCGCGCGAGAGCCTCTGCAACTAGGCGAGGTGGAAACATTGCGCCCCGAGGAGATCCGCCACAACTCCTATGTCGAGTTGACCGGCATCACCGAACATCGCGGCATGGGTATCAAGGAGGTCCGAAACCTTAGCCTCAATCGCCAAGAATATTGGTATTTCCGATTGCTTGGCTCGCGCGGCGTGTTTTTGTCGGTACCTCCCGACAGCAGCAAATACGGCATCGTCACCAAACTCACGGTGCGAGGCCGAGCCGTTGACCCCAGTCGCGAGGCATGCTGCCAGACGCTGCTCGATGAGTATCGTGCCCGTTTCAACCCGCGCGAGAGCGGCCAGCTTCGAGTGATCCAGGTGGATACGCTTCCCGGAGAAGGCCGCCTCCCCTACCTGGGCGTGCTGTTGCTGAATGCGTTGTTGACCGCGTCGTTATTGTTCGCCGCGCGCAGACTCATCGCCACGATCCGCCGCCAACCCCAACTCCGAGTGCCCACCGCTAAGGGTTGAGGTCGGTCAGGATCTTCGGATCCTTCTCTTCCTCGGCCAGCATTGAATGACAGGTCGAGCAGTCTTGCGAGATTGTGTTGCCCTTGTCGTCCGCATGCTCCTCATCGTGGCAGCGCCAGCACCCTGGTGAGCTCTTGTGGCCGATATGGTTCGGATACGCATTCCACTGCACGTTCATGAGCGGAAAGACATTGCGGCAGTAGACGTCGCCAAGTGCTTTGCCGGCCGCAGCAATCTTATCAGCGGACTGCACGACCAACTCCGGATAGCTTTCGCCATAGAACTTCGCCACCGCCGCGGCGATGCCAGCCCGCGCGGCTTCGTGCGTGGGATACTTTTCTTGCACGATGCGCAACGCTTCCCGACGCAAAAACGGCAAATCGGTCGGCAGCTGCCCGAGTTGCATGGCTTCGTCCACGGCGGTGTCGGGCGGACGATAAACGTGGGTGGGTCGGTTGTGACAATCCACGCAGTCCATCTCGCGCCATTCGGTGGCGAGGGTGGCTGGCGGCTCGTTCTTGGGTTTGTAGGTGACCGTCTCGTTGCCCTTGTGCTGCTCCACCTCGAAGATGGTTTCGCGCTTCAAGTCGGTGCGGAAGCGGATTTTGTTTTCAGGTGCCACATGCCAGTGGATGCCCTGGGACTTGCGCCCCTCGACGCCCCCCACGCGCAACAACAGCACGGTCTTTAACTCCGTGTTGGTTTCGTCCTCTGCGTAGCGGGTCAGCACTTTCAAACGGTCCCCCACAAACTTGGTGGGCCAGTGACAGCGCTCACAGATATCACGCGCAGGTCGCAGGCCATGGATCGGTGTAGGGATTGGCTTTTCATACAGGTCGAATGTCAGCGAGACGAGCTGCCAGGCGCCCTGGATCTTGGAGCGCGCGAACCAGCCGATACCGGAGCCCACGTGACACCCGACACAAGGCACGCGAGCATGGGGTGAGCCCTGATAAGCCGTGTACTCAGGCTCCATCAAATGATGGCAGGTAGTGCCGCAAAAGCGCGGTGAGTCCATCACGTGCACGCCCTCGGAGACAGCGATGGTGACGATGAGGATGTTGACGAGGGTCAACGCAGAGACCAACAACACGGTGCGCAAGGTCTCCGGTTTGTTCAGATCGATCACCGGCAGTTCGGCCTCGTACATGCCGGTTTTGCGAGCGCGCCGGCGCGATAAGGCGAGGCCAAGTGGGATCAACGCCAGGCCGGCGATGAAAAACATCGGCACGACCATGTAGGTGACAATACCAATGTAAACGTTGGTTTCGATGCCAAACCACTCCACTGCAAACAGACACAAGAAGACGACAGCCGCGAAGGTCGTAAGAAATGCGCCCAACAGCGCTAGCCGGCTGTGACTCAACTCGACGAACAGTTTTCGCACGATGTTCCTCCACCCCCAAAACGGAGCGCCTCGGCAGGGCCGCGTTGTCAGCCCGAACCCAGGACAGTCCCCCACAGGGCCATCACATCGCATTGCTGTGGGCAGCGCAACTGTCTCCAGAATCGGCAGGCCCCAGAGTCCGCACCCACGTGCTACGTTCGATTCGCCAAACAATACAGCGCGATCCCAGCACTTGTCGCCACGTTGAGCGAGTCGATCCCAGGCGCCATGGGAATGCGGGCAAACGCCGTAACCTCACGACGAACCGCTGCAGATACCCCGTGCCACTCACTGCCCAATACCACCGCGACCCGGGCGCCACAGCGACTCGCCACGTCGCCGAGCGCCGGCAACGTCGGCTCCGGAGACAGCGCCAGAACATCGAACCTTGCAGCTCGCAATCGCGGCAACGCCACGTCAAGCGGTAGCATGACAAATGGCACCTTCAACGTCGCCGCCACCGAGACTCGCACCGCCTTGCGGTACAAGGGCGACACCGAGGCCTCGCTCAAGAGCACCGCCGCCGCGCCAAAGCCCAACGCGTTCCGAAAGATGCCGCCGACGTTGTCAGGATTGGTAATGGTGTCCAAAACCGGCACGAGCGCGCGCTCTGGTAAACCCGCGAGTATGTCGTCGAGTCGCAGCGGCACTCCCTGCTCGGCGATGGCCAAGCAACCACGATGAACGTTGTAGCCCACCACTGCTTCGATGACCGACCGCGGCGCTACATACAGCGGCGTTGACACTGGCAGTTGGCTCAGGCTGTTCTGCATTGTCACAGCCGCCACCTCGGAGACCAACACCGAACGAAGCGGAAACTGAGGTTGCTCAAGCAACAGCCGCACCACCTCGCGACTCTCTGCGACAAACAACCCACGCTCGCGTAACAGCTGCGGTTCTCGTATCTGCGCGTAGTCGGCGAGGCGGGGATCCGCAAGCGAAGTAATTTCAAACCTAGGCATGACAACCAGCTGCCGCGACGAGCTAGAGTTCGAACACGAGGTATTGAAGAATCGCTTGCATCTGATCGTTGGCCTGCGCATGCATGTGAAACGTGGTGTAGCTCAGCGTGCCATTACCGACCTTGGTGGTGACCAACAACGGCGCGTCAGCGAGCGATTGGTCAACGGCGCCATCCTTGTCGATATCCACACCCACGGTGCCCGTCAGAAAGACCTTCACGTGCTCCGGTTGCTCGGTGTTGAGCGGCACCCAACCGGCCTTGTTGTAAACCACGTGCACCGCCGTGGAGCGAAGCGCGCGCGCCATGGTCACGTCGGTAATGGTCGCGGCCACATCGTCGTTGGCCATGCCCACCCAGGCGCGGTCGCGAGCCGAACCCCATGAGGCCTCGTTACCAACAAAATCAAACTTTCCTGGGAACGCTACGCGCAGGAGTTCGTAGGCACGGTCGGAAACGTAGATGGAACCGCCTTGGGTGACAAAATCGGTAAGATTGAGCTTGGCATCGTCGGGCGCACTGTAGAAGTACTCATCGGCCAGGCCGCAGTTGAAGAAGATAATGTCAAACTGCGCGTGCAGCCCCGACAATGCTAAAAAGTCGGTGATGTAGTAGGGCGATGCGCCATCTACCAAAGTGATGGTACCGCCAGGATCGAGGTCCGGACACCCTACCATATCGCTAGGCATGCAGGCTTTGACTCTGAACCCCATCCCTTGCAACACAGTCTCAATCGCGTCGAACACGCCGGTGACCACCGCGATGGTCGTCGACGGCGCCAAGCAGACATGATCCAGGCGCGCCACTTCACCTTCTACGACCGTAACCGGCTCCGCGGCGCTAAACGAGCCTTTTTCGACGTGCAGCGTGCGCGCACCGACAGGGATACCCGTGAGTGTGAAGGTACCGTTCTCGTCGGTAACCGTCTCGTGGATGTCGCTACCCACCGTGACGTAGACGCGTGCTCCAACCAGCCAATAGCCCTCGCCACTGCCGATACCATCTTCGGTGGCACAAATGCGCCCTGTGATCATGCCGGTGCCGGCCACCACGCAGGGGGGGTCAGGCACTCGCGTGGTCGCATCCGCCAGCACGGTGATCTCGATGGTGTCAGAGAACGTCGTGCCGGTGATGACCAGCGTTTGCGGCCCTTCGGCCAAGCCGTTGAGCATAAAATAACCCGCGCTATCGGTTGCCGTCGTAATGGCACCGAACTTTCCCGTGCCAGCGACGCTTACCCCCACCGCCAGGTCGTCGGTGACAGGATCACAAACATAGCCATCGACACTTCCGACGCCCGGCAACGACGTCAACGAATCATCACACTGGCAGCTGGAGAGCGGCAGCGCGCATAAAAAAACGAGCCGCGCCAATTGTTGGGACATTGGCTGTCGCTGTGGTAGGGCGCTCGGCATGAAACGTTTGATGGTCAGCATGATCCTTCTCTTTACTGCCTGTGCGACGCAAACCAAACTCCCCGCACCGGTGCGCGCCGCCATTTCCGCCCGCCACATGGGCACTGTGGTCGAGCTCAAGGTCTCCTGCTACTACGGCGACCTGTATGACGAGAACGAAAAGTGGTTGCTGTCGCCGTACCCATTCGCCCAAACCTACCACATCGTAGATCTAGATGGTGCCCCGATTCATCCACGCGGCGAACGAGGCATCATCCCAGCGGGCACACCGTTCATCGTGCGCGACGTTGAGTTCCCCGACCCCGGCGCATTGGCCAAACGGATGCTAACCACGCCGCGCTACAATCCCTGGGTCTACTTGACGCCTGCGCCAGACGCCAAGAACCTCCCGGAAGGCCGCGCCTTCTTCATCTTGCTGCTGCCGATGGATCTGGACGACGAACCGACCACCGAACGCGCCTACAATGGGTTGCTTGCCCCGAAAGGCGACATGACCACGTGGCTGGCCGGGCGCCGTCCCACCGTGCAGGCTGGCATTGCCCACAAAGAGATCGTCGAAGGCATGACCGAAGCGGAACTGGTGGTAGCGATGGGACCGGTGCTGCGACGTTTTAACGACACTCTGGACGGCAAGGCCGTGCATGTTGCCTGGTTTGGAGCCAAAGAGGCCTGGCTCAGTGACGGGTTGGTTGTAGCCAGTAAACTGGGTCGTCCCGAGCCCAAAGAGACGCAGCCCCTAAGCGGCGCGGCCATCGACAGTTCTGCGCCTACAAACCCCCTGTAGCGTCAGAACGCGCAGCCAGATGACGCTCCCACCTATCCCTACATGAGGCGCGACGAATAGCGCGACAGCTGGTGGCGTCCTACCGCCATGATCGTTGCGAACACGCACGCCATCGGGTACTCCTTACCTTGGTTGCTCGCGCCCCCGTGCGCGAAGGAGAGCATCATGCGTCATCTGTTGTCGGTCTCCTTGGTTACACTCATCGCGGCCACGGGTTGCGACCAACTTACCGCGACCATGCAAGGGGTGGCGGTCTTCACACAAACCCCCGACGTGGCCAATGCCACGTACATGCCG
>JAKLEG010000193.1 GCA_022703175.1 Myxococcota bacterium
ATACGGACTCGATTCATTCGTGGCTGAGCGCAAGGTGAAGCGTCTGGAGGGCTTTAACCAAGTGACACTGGTGCGGGCCATCCAGCTAGCCTCCGGGAGCGTGGTCACCGCTGGCCGCACGCGTCAGAGTGATGACTAGAGAGTGAAACTGGTAGCGGGCTGCTTAGGGTTTGGGTCGGTCGGGGAGTTCTTCGAACAGCACGGCAAACTGCCGCGGCCCGGCGCGAAAGGCGGTGACTCGATAGGTGCGGCTAAGTTGCGCTGAGAAGTGTTCAAACTGGGTCGGCTCGCCGGTGAGGGCCACCTGCCCGTAGCGTTCGATCCAGAACTTCTCGGTACCTGGGATGGCCTGCAGCACCGTGTGACCGATGAGGTTTTCGGCCTTCAGGCCGGTCAAGCGTTCGAACGCGGGGTTGACCACAAGGAAGCGGTAGTCGATGGGATGATCGTGCGCGTCGCAGATGAGTTCGTGCAACGCAAAGCCTTCGTTCATGCCACCCAACAGGGTGCGGTAACGTTGCTCAGCGCGCAAAAGCTCGTCGGTGAGGTGATGGCGGTCGGTGATATTGCGGGCAATACCCAGGTAGCCAACGTTGTTAGCGCTGGCGAGCTCAAAACGGCTGACGCTCCAGTCCAACCAGCAATCGGTGCCTTGCAGTCGTGGGTGGCGGACTTCCGCACGCCACGGCTCTCACCGATCAACAAGCTGACGAATGGCGCGGCGCGCCAACGGGCTTACATCGAGGCCGGGGAGCTTGTCGAGAGGATGACCCAACGCATCTGCGGCCGAGACGCCAAACAGGGCCTCGGCGGCGCGGTTCCACGCCAGCACGAGGTAATCAGCGTCGCAGATAATCGCGACATCTTGAATAGCGCCGACAACGGCGCGGAGCAGATCCGTGGTCACCCAATGCCCCCCAGTTGACGCCCTGTCACATATCACTCGCCCCGGGTGAGTGGCTACTCGCGACCTCTGTGGCCACGACGGGCGGTCAATGCGGTTCGAGGTAGGGGTCGCACAGGGTTCCCAGGTGTTGCCCGGCATACACGCCGAGCGTGGTGTAGATCATCGGCGCTTGTTCGTAGAGGTCCATCACGGTGAGTGGCCGCTCGGAGGCGCCAATGATGAGGCGGGCGTGCTCGTTGCCGTTCTCCCACTGCCACGCTAGGCGACCGGTGTCGGTGAGATACAAGCGGCTGTTCCGGTCGGACACGACATCTAAGAGCGGCACGGTGGCAAGCTTGCCCTTGGTGCCAATGAACAGGCGGTAGTCGTCATTTTGTTCGGGTACGAGCGCTTGGTCGATGAAGTAGTAGCTGCCGGCGTCGTCACGAGCGATCGCCACTGCGTGGCGCTGCCAACGAACGTCGAACCACTGTATCGTGGCTTTGAGCTGCTTGCTCTCGGCAGCCGTCACCGGCACATAGGAGGTTACCGTTTCGCCGCATTGCAGGGTGGCGTTTCCATCTTTGATGGACAGCTGCCCACGCCAGCGCTCTCGCACGCGGGGTTCCCAGATGACGGCGCTCCATTCAGCATCGCCCGAGGCGCCGCCGCCGGTGAGGCGCTGCAGGAACATCTGATTGGCGCTGCCGCCGAAGAGGGGGCCGTCGTAGCGGCCACTTGGCAAGAGCGCGAGGTAGTGTCCTTTGCCGTTGGTGAGTAGTAGCAGCTCGGCCACTGGAGGAGGTGGGAGCAGTGGCCGTTCAGCCCAGGCTGCTGGCATCGGCGTGGTGGCGCTGACAGTGGCCGTGGCCGTCACGGGTACTGCCCCCGTGGGGAGCTGAGTCTTGGCCAGTCCCTCTACCAGCTCGGCAACCATGCCAGGGAGCTGATCCAGCACGGCATCGACTGTGCCCCCTTTTAGGCGGCGGTCGGCCATGGCGGCCACCTTCGCGCTCTTGACGTCGATTGCCTTGAGGCTGATGAGCCAGCTCGAACCGACCTTACCCAAGCTACCTGTCGCCAACAGGTCTGCGCCTGCTGCACTGCCTAACGTCGCCAGGCAGACGGTGTCGGTGCACCCCAGAAGCTGCGTGAGTTGCTCGTGGGACAACAGCGCTTGCAATTCGTCGTAGGTGAGGACGGTGTAGCTCTTGCTCCTTCGCAGCTCAGCTGCGACGTTCTCGCCGACCATCTTCAACATACCGGGGGTGGTGCCATCGCCCGCACCCAGCGGTGCCACAGCAAGTTTGGGCAGAGCCAACGGTAGTAAACCTGCAACAACGAGCCACGAGGCAACGCACATAGGGACTCCCGCGCATGGTATTGACAGCACTGAACGCAATTTAGGCGCCTACCATGGCGCCTCCTCTAGGATTGCACAAGTCGGGCAGCTTGCCTGCATCGATGGTTTGCGATTCGATGGCAGTATCTCTCTAGGCCTGCGGCCACCGTGGAGTGTCGATGAAACTCAACGTCGCGTTTGCCTTGCTGCCGTTCGTGGTCGTATTTGCCCAACCAGGGCAGGCCGCATCGCCTCCGAAGGCGCCCAAGGTCCTCATCGACAATCTACCGGAATTGGCGCAACGGGTTATCGCGGCCGTGGTGACGATCGAGGTGACAGAGAGCAGCGGTGAGCGTGGCCTAGGCAGTGGCGTACTGATTCACGCGCAGGGGTTTATTGTCACAGCAGCGCACGTGGTCGAATCGGCGACGTTAATCAACGTGACCTTCGAGAAGCTTGGCACTCAGCCGGCGACGATTGTGACGTTGTCGCGCACCGAAGATTTGGCGTTGCTCAAGATCGACAACCCGCCCAAGACGGTGGCCGTACCACTCTTAGGCGATTCCGGGAAGCTCGTCGTAGGCGAAGCGGTGTTTGCGATTGGTGCGCCGTTAGGTTTGGCACGCACGCTCACCACCGGCAACGTGAGCGCGATTCGCGACGATTTCGGCTCCGAGCTCTCATTCCACCCGCACCACGTGCTACAAACCGACGCTGCGCTCAATCAAGGCAACTCGGGTGGGGCGGTGTTCAACAGCCAAGGCGAAGTGATTGGCATCGTGAGTTTCATTGCTACCCCATCCAAAGGCAGCGTGGGATTGGGATTTGCGATTCCGTCGAACATTGTGCGCCGCAGGTTGTTCGATGAAGCTATTCCTGACATTGGCGTCAGCTTGCGACGGATCCCAGCTCCGGTGGCCGACGTGCTCAATTGGCCTGCTAACGGCGCGTTGCTTGTGGAGCACGTTCGCGCCGGGACTGCGGCCGATATCGCGGGGCTCAGGGGTGGCTTCCTAGAAGCCGATGTGGGGGGGGTGCCGCTGATGTTGGGCGGTGACCTGATTATAAAGGTGGGCCCTTATGATGTGGGCGATGCAATGGCCATTCATCGCTACCTGCATGAGCTCACGCTTGGGCAGAACATTCTTTATACAGTGTTGCGCGCTGGCAAGAGCCAAGAGATCGTCGTGAAGGTGGACCGACTGATGGCCAGTCCGACCTTGCCGGCGCTGCCCGGCACCAAGGCAAAGGCGACCAAGTAGCTCGTGTTACGTTCGTTGTGTGAGCCACTTGGAAAGCGTGGCACTGACTTGCTCGGCTGTAAGCGGTTTGATCAGGTGGCCATCCATGCCTGCCGCTTCGCAGCGGCGCGTGTCTTCCGGGAGGCCGTAGGCCGTGATCGCCACGATCGGTGTGTGGTGGCCGTTCGCTTCTTGTTCGCGGATGCGGCGCGTGGCCTCGAAGCCATCCAACACTGGCATCTGGCAATCCATCAACACCAGGTCGTAGCAGTGCACGCCGCAGCGGCTCACGGCGTCGGCGCCGTTTGTGGCCGTGTCCACTCGGCAACCACTGCGTTCGATCATCACCCTTAGGACTTCGCGGTTGACGTCGTTGTCTTCCACCACAAGCACGTTGCCTTGATAGGCTGTTGTCGGGCTGGGGGTCGAATCGCGCGGCTCAGCTGCAATGGGCAGGCTGAGTTGTATCCAGAAGTTGGAGCCGACTCCGGGAGTGGAAGTGACGCCGATGCTACCTCCCATGGCTTCGATCAAGCGCTTGGAGATCGCCAGGCCCAAGCCAGTGCCGCCCTGATGGCGCGCCGCTTCGCCTTGCGCAAACGGTTCAAACACTGTGGCCTGTAATTCGGGTGGCAGCCCGGTGCCGGTGTCGATAACCGACAACCGCAAGGTGACATGGCTGGGGGTTGTCGCCGTTTCTTGCACGCGCAGACAGACGGAGCCGGCTTGGGTGAACTTGAGGGCGTTGCCGGTGAGATTGGTGAGGATTTGGCGGAGGCGATGCGGATCACCCATCAAGGTAAGATCTCGCGCCTGCCAATCGAGTGTCACATCCAGCGGACGTTTTTGTGCCAACGCTTGCTGCATCGCGATGATGTCGCGGGCGAGGACACGGAGATTAAAGGCTCGCACCTGTAGGCTCAGTTTGCCGGCTTCGACTCGGGCCAGGTCGAGAATATCCTCCATCACGGCGATCAGGCCGCGGCCAGCGCTGCCGGCAAGCTCCAGGTAGCGACGCTGCGATTCGGTAGGTTTGTTGTCCAGCAGAATTTCATTGACGCCCATGATCGTTGTCAGCGGCGTGCGAACCTCGTGGCTCAATGAAGCCAAAAAATCACTTTTGGCCTGTGAGGCGCGCAGCGCCTCCTCACCCGTTGCGAGCAGCATCGCCTCAGTCCGACGCCGAATGTCGATCTCCGCACGGAGGCGCGCCTGCGCGGTGTGATTCGACTTCTGGTAGTAATACGCGAGGATCATGGCGAAGCCGATGGCGACCAACAGCCGCACCGTCAGGCTTAACGGAGGGGATGTGGAGGTTTCCTGCAAATCAGGGACCAGAAACACCAGTCCGACTATTCCCAGATAGATACCGCTAAGGAGTGTACCGTGGTTGTGGCCAAGACATAGCATCGCAATTAACGGGAACAGGCTCGCCCAAATCAATCCAACGTTCTGGCTTTGTTCGCGCGTTAACAGAAAAAGAAAGAAGACCGCGATAGAGGAGACACCAACCCAGGTCGCAGGCGTGGTGGAATACCCAGCGCGATAGGCATACAGCGCCACGAGCATCACCGAGATCGCGCAGCCCAGCACGATCGCAGCGGCGGTACGTCCTGCCAAGATATTTGCGACGAGGAAGACGGCCGACACGCCGATGCCACTCAGAGCTGTGAGGTTCAACAAGGCGGCGCGTCGCCGACATTCGGGATCTTGAGTGTCTTTGCACCCGCGTGTCAGTAAGTCGGCGGCCCATCGGAGCAGCCAGGAAGGCCATCGAAAAACCATCAAGGTCTCGAACCATAACGTGCGGTGCTCAGGTTGTCGATGGTTGCCCATCGACATCGCAGGAGATTGCACGCTAGGGCTGTTTCTGCAGTCCGTGCAGCGCCTGCGTTAGCGCGTCTTGGGCGATGGTTGCGCAGCTTTGCGTCAGTGCGGCGAGGGCCTCGGGTGTCACGCCCCCCTGTTGTTCGAGACGTCGCAGCACGGCGGAGGCTCTGGCGAAAATCTGCTGCTGTACGGGATCGAGCTGTTTGCGCAACGCTAAGGCTTGTTCGGCGTTTAGGTACTCCGCTGAGCTACCGCGAGGATCTGGGTAAAGCAGCGTGCGCAGGCCATCGCTTAGGCGTTCCAGCTCGGCTTGAGGAGTGCCGGCAAGGGTGGGGGCCAACGTTTGCGGCACGGGCCACACTGGAATCGCGAGGCTCGCGATGGGTTGTCCCAGAGCAACCCACATCGTTGTGCGAAAGCCCGGCTCTTGGGGCAATGCACCTTCAAACACCCCGACTGACACGGTGCTGTGGCGGTTGATGGTGTCGCGAGTAGCAATCATGGGGGTGGCCGTGGCGCGTACACGCGGGTCGATGCCAGTCATCAGGTTGGCCAAATCCAAAGATGGACCTGTTAGGATCGCTGCTGCATCGATGACGCGATGTTGCTTTGCGATTTGTGAAAACAGCGCTTGGGCGCGCTCGAAACGCAGGTAACCCCCGCCTTTG
Source organism: Myxococcota bacterium (assembly GCA_022703175.1). GTDB lineage: Bacteria > Myxococcota > XYA12-FULL-58-9 > XYA12-FULL-58-9 > XYA12-FULL-58-9 > JACRCV01. Next base: position 5,968 of record JAKLEG010000193.1, read on the forward strand.
CCTTCGGGGGCGGTGAACCCATAGTTGGTACGGACGAGGTAGCCGGACGCAGCGGTGCTTGCATCGGCAGTGTCGCTCTTCACATAGCGGGTTTGGGCTACTTCAAAGAAGACGGCGTGGCCGGCTTTGTCGATGACCCCCAAGTGCATGTTCACGTCGCGGCCGCCGCGGTTGCTGATCTCCAAGATGCGCTCCACGTCGGCCACCGAGGTACAACCCGCGAGCAGGGTTTTGAGAAATCGGCCTTCACCATCCTTTGGGCGATCACCGATAGCAAGGTCGTCGGACGCGGTGTTGATGACCGCCAGCCCTTGGTCGTTGACGCCCATCCAGATTTCGCGGCCTAGGTCATCACCCGCGTTGGTGACACCCACGTAGCGGTATTTTCCCTCTTCACCCAAAACCACCTGGTTATGGCGCGCGTCGGAGTCGCGGTTCTTCCACAGTAAGGGGCGCCCATGATGGGCCGCCTTAGGGCCAACGACGATGCTTGTGCACGCCTGCGCGGATGACGTGGGCACGAGAACGACCAGGACGATGACGATGAGCGCGAGGCCAGAGAGCAGCTTCATGGGGTCTCCCGAGGTGCCTCATCGCGTGAGTTCTTAATTTTTGCAACCCATTGTCCATCGCGACGTGGTGACGGCGTAGGGTTTGGCATACAGTACGGCGTTGGTAAATGTGGTTTCCTAAGGAGTCCTCCGATGAAGCAGATGATGGTGGTCGGCTTGGTAGGTATCATTGCCAGCTGCGCGAAGAGCGGCATGACGCCGGCTGCACGGGTTGCCTATATCGCGCAGGCACAACCGGCGGTGCAGGCGTTACAGCAAAGCCAGTTCGACGTCGCTGAGACCCAGGCGAAGGAGGTCCTTGGCAAGGACCCCGGTAACCCACATGCCGCGTTGGTCGCGGGACTTACGCGTTACAAACGCGCGATCCACGACCTGACGACCGACCTGATTGGGATCGGTGGGGCGCTGATGGCCACCGGCAATGTCAATCAACGTTACCTATTGTTTGCATTGGAGCGAACCGATAGCGAGCTGGCCCAAGTGGACCACGATCTTGCGACCGCGATCGCCGATCCAGAGGTGGCACTTGAACTGACGCCTGCCGCTTGGCGCGTCGATTGGAACCGAGACGGCGAGATGGATCGTCGTGACGCACAGATCCTGCAGATCGAGCAGGACGCTGACGGCAATACGATCCCCGAGGAGGACCCGCGCCGAATCCCGACCTATCGTTACGATCTGGGCGATATTTATTGGGGCCGGGCGATGGTGGCGTTCCAGCGCTCTAGCCTGAAGTTGCTCTCCGCATTTGAGCCACCGGCCAATGTGCGACAGGCCCTTGAGGCATTGTCGCACGACGACGAGCAAGGCTCGGCGTTTGTCATTAAGCTGCGCGACCGTGGGGCCTTGCTGGCAGCGCGCGATTTCCTGCTCGCGGGGCTCGATCAAGCCGACCTGTGTCGGCGCGCCTATCTAGCTGAGACCGACGATGACCGAGAGTGGGTGCCCAATCCGACACAGCAAAACCATCCGATGCCATTGCCCGTGGACATAGCGCTGTATCAAACGTGGGAGAGCATCATCACCGAGCTGCGCAAGCTCTTGCAAGGGAGCGAGGGACTCAGCGTCTCCGAGATGGCGCAATTGGGCGATCACACATGGGAGGACCCACCTCAAGGATTCATCAACATCGGTCGACTCTTCACTCATCCCGGCGACATTGTGTTGAAGGCGTCATCGCTCAAAGCGGTCGATCGCACCGGGCGCTCGCGCCAGACCATGGAGACGTTGCTCGCTGATATCTTTGGTGACAAGTACGTGCCGCAAATGCCTGCCAGCAGTTTGCTGAAGCAAATGACCCGTATGCGCACCGAAGTGGAACGCGGCCAGGAGTCATTCGAACGCAAGCTGCGCTATTTGTTCTGGCTCAACTAGCTTAGAGCCAGGGAACACCCAGAAGCATCAACGTCGCCACGATGACGAGCATGATGCCCTCGCCTGCAATGAGCCCTGATCCTAAGATGGGTCCCAAGCGCTCACCGGCTTGGGGGCGCCGTCGATCCATCAAGCCAGGGATCAGCGAGCCCAACCAGAGCGCGGTGGCGTAGGCTGGCGGCACTAAAAAAGCGATACTCACGGCCATCGGGGAGGGTACGAACGGCCTGCAGGCCGGCTGGCGTTCCAACAAGGTAAACAGCACGCCGATGCACGCCCCGACCAGAGCTGCCCAACTGGCACCGGCCGGCAGCGCCTGGTAGCCGTGAGCCAAAAGCTCTGCAACCGCATACCAGGATTGCACCGCGGGGCCGGTGAACAGCTCGCCCGGAATGGGATAGTTGGCTGCCAGCAAGACATAGGTGCCGACCACCGCGAAGACGCCTACAAGAACTCCAGCGAACTGCGCTACCACTTGGCGTCGTGGTGAGACCCCCAGAAGAAAGCCGGTCTTCAGGTCATGCATCAGGTCGCCAGCCTGTAGTGCGCCTGCTGCGGTGATGCCGGCCGTCATTAGATTCGTGGTCATGCTGCCAGGCGCCAGCGCGCCATAGACAAGTTGGGTGACCTTGGCCATCGGTCCCACCGGATTCAAATCCGTCTCCGCGGTTGCACGAACAGCCACGAGTGTCATGACAAAGGAGACCGCGATCGCCACCAGCGACATCCATGGATGCACTGCAAACAACCATGCACCCAGCACACAAACCGCTGACGTGGCCGACAGCATGGCGAGCAACCACATGCGAGGATTTATCGCCAGCGTCGGAGTCAGATGGGCTTCCTGTTGGGCGATGCGAAGGCTTGCAAAGGCGCGTCGCCAGATCCCCAGGTTCAGACCCAAGCTAGTAAGGCCTGCCGCCAGCATCATCGCCGCGCCAGGCCACACCAAGAACCGCAACACCGGTGTAAAGAGTGCCGGACCTGTCAAGTCCGGCCAGAGCTGATGCGCTAGCGGCGGCGCTAATCCAAGCCAGGCAACCAGGCTGCCTAGCAGCAGCGAGGCACCAACCCGCGGGCCCACCAACATCCCAGCCCCAATCAGCATGGGGGAGGTGCTAAAGCCGATTCGCAGTGCCACCAACGACACGCCTCCCAGGGTGAGCGTGCCCAATCCGACATCCTCCAAACCGAGATGTTCTAAGGAGGTCAGTCCGAGGGGTTTGATGGATACGAGCGCCTTGTAGCATGCCGCTCCGAGCGCAGCAGCCAGCAACATTTTGGCGTTGCTGAGTGCCCCGACGGTTTCAGCATGCATCGCGCGAATCGTTTCCGCCGCGGCAGTTCCGGACGGGTAGCGCAGCTGCTCCACCACAATCAGTTGATGCCGGAGCGGGACGGCAAACAGAATACCTAACGAGGCCGTGGCGAGGGTCCAGGCGACAAGCTTCGGGAATGACAGGGGCAAGCCGGCCATCGCGAGGGCAGGGACAAAGGAGATGACGCCCGCCGCAGTGGCCATGCTGCCGGCCGAGGAACCGGCTGTGGTGGCGATGACGTTCTCGCCGATGGAGAAGGGGTGTCGAAGCCACGGTGAGAGCATCTTGAACGCCGAGTAGGAAAGGACCGCGGCAGTGACGGCCGCCGGGAAGGTCAACCCCACCTTGAGACCGATCGCAACATTGGATGCGCCCAACACACAGCCCACCAGCAACCCGGCGACCAGCGCGCGCGCAGTAAGGGCGGGGGCATGTGTGGCAATT
>JAKLEG010000194.1 GCA_022703175.1 Myxococcota bacterium
GGCACCGATTCATAGGTGCACAGGTTGCCACCGCAGTCGGCGGGCAACCAGAAGCCGGCCGACTGTACCGATTGGAGCGTCGCCGGGAAGCCCGCGGGTGGGCCGTTGTCCATGCCGGTGGCCTTCACGAATGACACCGCGTCTAGGATGCTGCCATCGGCCGCCATCACCATCAGCAGGCGATGCGAGAAGGTTACACCAGCGCTGCCGGCGACAAAGTCCCAGGCATCGGCGAAGGCTGCCGCTGAGGTGCTCTCGTTCTTGGAGGTGCGCTCGGAGCCTGTGATGCCATCGCCGGTGGGGTTCAGGTGCACCACGATGAGGTCGCCCACCGCCATGTGCACGTTCGGGAAGGTCATCAACACCGTGGGCGAACCGTTGTCCTCCACCAGCTGCATCTGTTTTGTGGAACCGGCCGAAACCACGAGGAGCTCTACCAAATCATGGCTGTTGGGGATGTTTGGGTTCACTTCGTTAATCAACAACCCCGCCGGGATGTCGTTGGCCATGAAGGACGCGCTGTTCAAATCGGCATCCACGCCGATGCCTTCCAGATCAAGGACTGTGGCCGCCACCGTGACCACGTAGATTTCGTCCGGGGTGAGCAGGGTGGTGGTGAGCGTCACTTGCGCGCCGGATACCGCGGCTGCGCTGACGGTGATGCCGCCGCTGATGCTAAATTGGGCGCCGCTACTCAGCACGCTCGCGGGTTCGAGGTAGCGGTCGAAGGTGAGCTGCACGTCGGTGAGGGAGGTCGCGGTGGCGTCCAAGATCTGCAATCCCGGATCCACGACGATCTCCGCATGGCAAACGTAGTCACCGCCACACACCGGCTCGTCAGCGGAACAGTCATCGTTCGTGCGACAGGCACCGCAGTGGGGTGGGGTGCCCACACAATAGGGCGTCGCGCCATCGCACTGCGTGCAAGGCCCATGGGGGTTTGGGGAGGTGCAGGTGCCATCCACACAGCTCTGCTCAACGTCGTCGCAATCGCCTGCGGTTGAGCATTCGTCGCCATTACAATTGGGGAGCCATGTGCTTGAAGCGATCAACACCAACAGCGCGACGTTTCGGGTGCTCATGGGGCAACTCCTTAGGGCCGGCAGGGGGCGGCCAAGCTCTTTTGCGGACGTATGCCTGCGTGCGGGAGTCTACGCGCCGATTTTGTCGATGACCAGGGGGCCGGGCGTGACCGGCTTGGAGGAGAAGGCGAAGGTGCTTTGCACATCTTCCAGGTTGGCCGGGCCGTTATGGTGGATGATAGCCAGCGGGTCGCCCTTGTGCACGGCGTCGCCCACGTGGTGCAGGATTTCGATGCCCACCGCCGGATCGATTTTGTCTTCGGCCTTGCTGCGCCCAGCACCCAGCCGCATCGCGGCGAGCCCCAGGGCAAAGGAGTCGATCGTTTTGATGACACCCGTCTTCGGGGAAAGCACCGGCGTTTGGCTCTGTGCGGTGGGGAGCCGGTCGGGCTCACGCACCACGCGCGGGTCGCCATGCTGGGCCGCGATGATCTCTTCGAACTTTGTGGCGCCCGCACCGCTTTGCACCGCCTCTTGCAGTTTTTGTCGCGCCTCAGTTGGGGTGACTGCTTTGCCGCCCAATTGCAGCATCTCTGCGCCCAATGCGAAGGTCAGCTCGGTGGTGTCCGCGGGCCCCTTGCCCATTAAAATATCAATCGATTCGCGGACTTCCAGCGCGTTGCCGATCATGCGGCCCAACGGCTCGTCCATCCTGGTGAGCACTGCGCGCACGCGCAAGCCGGCACCTGTGCCCACGCGCACCAGCGACTCGGCGAGCCTGCGGGCGTCGCGTTCGGTTTTCATGAAGGCACCTCGGCCCACCTTCACGTCCAGCACCAGAGCATCGATCCCCTCCGCCAGCTTCTTCGACAGAATGGAGGCGGTGATGAGCGGGATCGATTCGACGGTGGCGGTGACATCGCGCAGCGCGTACAGTTTCTTGTCGGCGGGAGCGACGTCGCCCGTTTGGCCGATGAGTGAACAACCCAGCTCGCGCACCATGCTCTTAAAACGATCGGTGGGCAGGTCCACGCGGAAGCCTGGGATCGACTCCAGCTTGTCCAACGTACCGCCGGTGTGGCCCAGGCCGCGGCCACTGATCATCGGCACTGGTACGCCGCAGGCGGCGACCAAAGGTGCGAGCGGCAGCGAGATCTTATCACCCACGCCACCCGTAGAGTGTTTGTCCACCTTGATGCCTGGGACGTTCGCGAGGTTTACAACCTGGCCCGAGTCGCGCATCGCAAGCGTGAGCGCCACGGTGAGCTCGTCGGAGAGCCCCTTTAAGAACACCGCCATCAGGAAGGCGGTGGCTTGGTAATCGGGGATTTCGCCCTTGGAAATGCCTTGAACGAACTCGGTCAGGTCACAAGCGGCGACGGCTTTGCCATCGCGCACGGTCCGCAAGAAGTCGACGACACGCACGGTGGTGTGCTCCCTCTAAAAAGAAAGGGTGCAGCATACCTGAAACGTCGGCGGGCGGGAATCGCTAGTTGGCTCGCGTACGCCGGGCCTATTCGAGGTAGCAGGCCCCGTAGTCGCCCATGAGCACGCAGCCTATGGCCGGGCAACGGATGCTGACGCGTTGCACGGTGGCGCCATTGGCAGTCGGGTAGCAGTACAGCTCCACGACCGACAGCCCGTCTTCTGAGCAGGTGTCACCCAACAGCGTCACGTCACCGGTGGAGGCTGCTACCTCAACATAGCCCGGAGTGAAGATATCGATGCCCGCGTCGCTATCGAGGCATGGCAGTTGGTCGGCGACGCATTGGCCGTAACATGACGAGATGGTGGGGTCGGGTTGCAAGCAGTCACCCTCGGCGGTGCTGCAGTGCTCACCGCTTTGGCACTGGTCGTTGCTGTTGCACAGGTCGCGTACGCAAACCGGGCAGCAATCGGCGCCCGCCTCGGCGTGATAGCCGGCAGCACAGGAGGTCTCTGGGCAGTAGTAAGTCGTGCCACCGTTGTTGGCGGGGTCGGTGATGTAGGCGCAAATGTCGTCCGGGACGCAGACGCCGCAGCAGTAGGGGTAGCTCCAATCCAGATGGAAGCCGACCCCGCAGCTAGGTGGCACCGTGGTGCAAGCCACATCGGCGCATAAGTCGCGGCAGATACCATCGAGCGTGGCTGAACCGTCGGGGCAGATGCACACCGGCTGCGGGCAGCCATTAACGTCGGGTTGGACGTACCACTCACCCTCACAATCGGCCAGCACGGCGCCACTGTTTGTGCCGTCGGTGCTGGTGCAAACCGGGTCGATCGGTCGGCAAATGCCGTAGCAAGGTGTGACGACGTCAGTGTTGTTACCGCTGCAGTAGCCATTCATGCAGGCGCTGTTCTCTGGGCAATCGCCATCGTAGGCGCAAGCATAGGCCGGCACACCAGCGCTGCCGCTTCCAGAGTTGCCCACACACATCCCTTGGTCGAAGGCGCAGTAAGATTCGGGAGCACATTCGCTGTCGGCGGTGCAGTAGGTGACATCATCGACCCAGATGCACTGGCCGCAGTAGGGGAAATCCTCTCGCCACATGTAGCCGCTTGGGCACCGGCTGGTGGTATCAGCAGTGCATTGGCCGTTCATACAGACATAGGGCGTCGGGCAGTCGCTGGTGGTGACGCAGACGCTCAAGCAGTAGCCGCCCATGCAGTAGCTGTCGGCGCTGCAATCGCTGTCGTAGGCGCAGCTTTCGCGCGGCATGGCGGCGTCATCTGAGCCGTTGGTGCCGGTGCTGATTTGGGGACATTCGGTGGGTTGGCAGATGAAGCCGCAGCAGTCCCACGCATCGCGGCTAAGCACCGAACCTTCGGGGCAGTTGGGCACCGGGGAATCGGCCGAGCAGATGACCCCTTCGCAGTTGTCGATGGGCAAGCATTGGTCACAGCACTCACCGGTGCGGCGCTGCGGCACAAAGCCTTCTGCGCAGGCCACCGCCGGGCAGACCACGTCGCGACAATCGGCGCCGCACGAGTCGTACACCGAGCGTCCGGTGGCGTCGTAGCAGCTTTGGCACAAGGTGCCGTCGGGGCGGGTGTAATCTTGGCAATCATGGGTGTCGCCGGTGACGCATGAGGAGTAGAGCACGGCACCATTCACGTAGGCGCATACCACGCAGTCAGGCTCAGGCAGCGTGACTAAGACACACGCCACGGCCGAGTTGCTACAGCCTTGGTCCACCGTGGTGCCGTCGGCCATGATGCAGCGCTGGCAGCTTTGCGCGGTGGACGTGTTGATCTCGATTTCCAGGGTGGCGCAGTCGCCATCGTAGGGTAGGGTTTGGCAGGTGCCGGTGGCGTCGCAATACTGCATGCCACTGTCGCTGCCGGTGAGCTTCAGGGTGATGTTCTTGCCCGCGGGCGTGGGGCTCTGTTCATCGGGGTTGCAGGCGGTGAGTAACCCGAGAGTCAAACAGGCAATAAGCTTGGCGTTCATAAGGCCTCCCAGCCACGGGTCGAGGGCTCGTAATACGTTACCTTAGTAGCGAACGCCGTGCCAGATAGGGTCCTAATGAATTCAGGTAGTTACATCTGCGGGTGTGTCGACAGGCAGGAACCTGCTGTCGCCTCTAGACCTCACTTCCGGTGACGCATAGCGTCAAGGTGGCCTCCGCCTGATCGTTGAGTCGCACCACCGGGACCACCACGAGGCTGCCAGGGGCTTGGGGAACGGGAGCCAGCCAAACCGTAAGTGCGGGGCTGAAGCCGATGTGTAAGTGTGGGCCGGCGTCGCTAGCCAACGTGAGCTTTTGCACGTCAGGATAGGAGGCGGCCACCAGGTCAACCGGGCCATCGTTGACGGTGATGCGTGTGTCTGGGGGCAAGCGCAACGGTAGGGTGATCGCGAGCAGCGCGCCCACCGGGGTGGTGGTGGTGTAGCGCAGCGTGGTTTCGGCGCGATCGATGGGGATGCTGACGCGCTTTTCAATGTCACCAACCAGGTTGGGAGCGGCGACGCTCGACAGGCCCATACGCACGTGAAGCCAGTAGGTGCCATCACCGTCTTCATCCACCTCGCTGCGGATCACCGCGGTGGTTAGCGGCGCCGGGGCATCGGTCAGGTCGTCGAGGGTGCCATGAAGCGGCAGCAGGGCCTCGCTCGTACCCTCGCCGGTGAGGTCTAGGAGGTTCTTACCACTGTCGCGGTCGTCCCAGCTTTTGAGCTTGGCGCCCGCTTGGGGCAACAGCCAGGCGCTCAGGTGGCGATTGGCGACAAACACCTCATCCACCAGGTCACCATCCCGATCGTCTTCCTCCACGGCGATCCAATCGCTTTCGCCTTGCACCAGGCCGTCGATCATCCCTTCGGCCTCGGAGAGTCGGTCGACCACGGCATCGCGGAGCACCGGGTTGTCGAAGCCGGGGTGTGGGCCTTGCCAGTAGAGATCGGGGGCCTGGGCGGCAAACACCAAGCGCTGAGCGGTGGCCAGAGCGTCGCTCCAGGTTTCTTCCAGGCCGTCTTGCTCCATCGTGTCGATCGCTTCGCGCAGCTTGTCGCTCACCCGCAGCATGCGTCGGTAGACGGTGTCGAGCAGCGGTGAAAAAACGATGAACTCCTGCCAGTCGAGGCCTTGATGGGCACCCAGCTCGGGAGCCAGGCCCGGTTTTAGCGCGGCCGGTGTTGCCGGTTTGGCAAGGGCCAGCGCCGCGTTTGGCAACACTGTGGTGACGTCGTGGGTACCGGCAGCCAACGCCGACAGCCATTGGTTCAGGAAACCTTGTTCGTAGGCGCGTTCGCGGGTGCCGGGCCACAACCCCAGGGACTCAGCGCGGATCCAGACGCTGGTGAGCGGGCCGCGGGCAGCCAAGCGGCTCATCCAGGTGGCGGCGTCGTCATGCAGCAGCGCCTCTGAGAGCGGCGCATCCAACACGAACGCCCCCAGTTGCTTGCCGCCGCGCAGGAGCGTGACCAAGGACGGGTTGGCAGTTTCGGGGAGCGTGATTTGCTGCGACGAGATGAAGCCGTAACCAAACCCTGTATCTTCAAAAAGGCGCGGCAGCTCCGCCGACCAGGCAAGCTCCGGGAGGAAGAAACCTTGCGGGGCGTTCCCCACCATCGATTCCCAGTACTCGGTCATCATTTCGAGTTGGCCGCGCACATCCAGCTCGGGGAGCAGGGCCGGTACACCGCCGTAGAACAGGCCCCCCAAGATTTCGATTTGGCCGAGCTTCGCCATCACCTTGATGCGTGCGAGCAAGTCATCGGGATGGCGTGAGAGGAAGTCGAGCAGGTGGCCCGTGAAGTGCACAGCGACTTTCACGCCACTTTGCGCGATGGCGTCCAAGAGCGGCGCGTACACCTGGGCACAAATCGCTTCCAGCTCGGTTTCGCTGGCGGTGAGCGGTTGGTGAAACGGCATCACGATCTGGAGATTCTTCGTGCTCATCACCACAACCCTTCTCTGGTCTTAGGACCTCAGGCGCCCTTGGCCGCGCGCGCTTAGTGCTTACTGGTGCCGAGTATCTCGTTTAATCGATTTTTCGCCCTGATGTAACGGGGATCTTCGACATCGGGAAAATAGCGCAACAACTCGCGCAAGGTATCGGCCGCACCGCTTGTGTCATTGAACCGCAAGGCCTTTTCCACTGTGAAGATGTAGGAGTCGAACAGGTTTTGCAGCTCCTGCCGGGCGTTTTCCTCGGCGGCTTGAATCGTCGCGTGCAACGCTGGTGTTGGCTCCGAAGCCTCCAGATAAGCGCGCGCCTGTTGGTAGTAGTCGATCGCGCGTGCCAGGTTGGGCGGCGAGACACCACGCGCTTCGTAGGCCGATTTTCCCAAGTCGAACAGCTCTTTGGCTTTGGCGACATCAGGGGGAGGCAGCGGTTCTTCTTCGATGCGCACTTGGGCGATGCCCCAGCGCTCGTCGGTTTGCGGCGTTTGGGTGTTGTCGAAGGTGACGATGTTCATGCCGCGTTTCAGTAAGCGCCGCGGCAAGGCGATGCGTAGTCCCGTGTTCCAGCGGCCGGGGGTGGTGTCCACATAACCGACGTTGTTGCCGTTCACCAACAGCTCGACCTCAGTGGGGGATTCGACGCCGCCCGCGGCGTAGTACAGCGTTACGCGGCCACCCTTGAAGTCGAATTGAAAATTCACCCGGTCGGGCGTGAAGACATCCACTTTGCCTGCGCCAAAGCTCAGTCCGGCGTTGACTTTATCGGCCGCGAAGATTTCTGCCGAGCGATCCACACGCGGCCGATGGGTCATGATGTAAATCGAGCCGGAGAAGCCTAGCACCACGAAGGCGATGCCGACTGCGGCGGCCACTTTGGTGGAGCGGGGCAGCGCCCAAAACCAGCGCCAGTGGCTGCGTGAGGCGGCGACAAAGCTGCCGGTGGCAGTGCGTTGCGGGTCTGGAAGCCGCGGCGCCGACACCGGCGTGTCATTGACCAAGATCGGATCGGGCGGGCGAACCGCGCGGGTTTGGCGGGAGACGAGTGGCGGCAGGAAGGTGGGGCGAAAGGCGCTGGTGGCGCCGTCCTCGCGTGACAGGCGTTCAAAATCGGCGTCTTGTGGAAAGGCCTCTTGCCGACCGGCCGAGTCGCCGCCTTGCGCGTCGCGTTGGAACTCGAAGACAAGTGGGCCGATGCCAATGCGATCCCCGGGGCGAAGCTGTGCCTCCGTGGTGATGATGTCGTTGAGCAGGGTGCCGTTGGCGCTGCTGGTGTCGCGCAACGAGCAGTTTGGGCCATCCCGCAAAATTTCGCAGTGGTACCTGGAGACGCCCATGTCGTAGAGCACCAGGTCGTTGTCCGGCAGCCGGCCGATGCGCACGGCGTCCTGTGTGAACCGGAAGATGCGTCCGGCGCCTTTGCCAGAGATGATTTTGAGCCCAAAACCCATGCGCCTGCCCGTGCACCAAACCCACCCAAGTGCCCACATCGCTTATGATTGTTCGGCGGGTGGTGCAAGCCCCTCGCGTGCTCTTGACGCTGCCTAAGTGTTCCTTGATGCTCCGGGCTCAAAAACCATCAGGAGGGTGCTTAATGCGTCACACGTTATTGTTGTTGTTGCTTACCTTCTCAGGCTGCAAGTGCATGGGTGAAAAGCTGCTCGAAACCGCCACCGGCGGCCAAGTGAAGCTGGATGGCAACACCATCACCGTGAAAAACGAAAAGGGTGAAACGGTGACGATGACTGGCAACGAGGGCAAGCTCACCATCACCAACGACAAGGGCGAAACCGCGACGGTCAAAGGCGATGAGCAAGGCGTGCGCATCGTGGGCAAAGAGGGCACAGCCGAGTTTGGCACCGGCAAGGTCCCGGAAGGTTTCCCTCTCAAGGTCATCGATGGTGCCAAGGTGGAAAGCGGCATGAAGAGCAAAGGCCCAAAAGGCGAGGTCTTCACGCTGATGGCCACGGTCGCCAAAGAATCAGCGGTGATTGCCGACTTTTATGAAGCCGACTTGAAGGCCAAGGGTTTTAAGGTCGAGCGCGTGCAAAACCCCGCGATGGCTAATCTCATCGTATTAAGTGGCAAGAAGCCCGCCGTAACGTCCAGCATTACCATCACCCGCGAGACGCCCGACAAGCCGGCGGCGTTGATGATTAGTTGGAACCCGGAATAGACCTCAGGTCGAATAGCGCGACCGCCTAGGGAATTACCGTCGACGAACCCTATCGGTCCGCATGGCTTGAGGCGGTACCGGGAGCGGTGGCGAGTGAACGTTTAGCAAAATCATATCGTTGCGTTTGTTTGGGGCCGGCCGGATAAGCATGTCGATGATATCTCGGCCGGCCGAGCGCGGCACTCGCTAACCCGGTTGCACGGGCCTGCGAAACGCAAAAGGCCAAGATTCCAGGTACGTGATCCCGCGCGGACCTGCTCAACTGCACGTATTACTTGAAGAATTTCTTATCCATTGCCTTTGCACCGCCGTCCCGGGCAGTCGTGTGACAACGTTTCCCTTCGATATGTTCACTAGGCGCCCACAATGATGTTGCGATACAAGGCAGCCCGTGGCATTAGCTGTACGCCTGTTCAGTTGGAGAAATTGGCTTCATCAAGGAAGGTGCAAGATGGCAAGCAACATTGACAACGACCCTATCGCCCAACCTGTGCGCACGCTGGTCGAGCTGTTTGGGGCGCATCTCGCTGACGTTCAGTTTCCAGGTGTCGATCACCAGGTGCTCGCGTCTTTGACGACGCGCGTTGACGATAGCGCAACACAACTACAGCAAGCCAAGGCGCAGGTGCAGGCTGCCGAAGAGGCGCTGGGTGCGGCCCGGGCCCAGTTGTACATCAAAGCCGAGCAGGCTTTAGCCTACGCGCGCATCTATGCCGCCAACGACCCAAGCTTGCTGGCGCGTCTCAACGACGTGTCCCTGGCAAAACTTGGTAAGCCTACCGCCAAGGCCGACGGCCCCAAGACTAAGAAGGCAGAGAGCGATGCTGGCATCATGCGCAAAAAGACCAAGAAGGTCGAAATGCCAGCCGAAACGGAGGCATCACCTCAGGCACAGGCCGATTAGCAGCATCGTGTGTCGTCGAACCCATTGATTCTGCCAGCCAACACCTACAAAGAGGCAAAATGAAAACGGCTCGCTTCGTCCTCACCGGTCCTCGGTGGACACCCAAATCCGGCCATAGATCGACACCTCAAAACCGGCCATAGGAGTTGGGCCGAG
>JAKLEG010000195.1 GCA_022703175.1 Myxococcota bacterium
CTCCTATGGTGCATGCGTCGTTGTCCTTGCACTCGCCGGAGGCGAGCGGTTCGTACTTGCAGCCGTCATCTTCGGTGCAGGTGTCGACGGTGCACTCGTTCTGGTCATCGCAGAGGTTGACATAGTTGCCACCGACCTTTGTTGGCTCGTCAACCTCTCCGTCGCAATCGTCATCCAGGCCGTTGCAGGTCTCGGCCACGGTGCCCGGCAAGCGGTTGGCATCGCAGACCACGACGCCGCCCCGGCAGTTGGTGGTGCCGGCACTGCAGGTGCCAACATAGGTGGAGGTGCAAGGCTTGCCGCCACCCGGGTTGTCTTCATCCACCGCGCCGTCGCTGTCGTTGTCGAACCCGTCGCACAGGTCGGTCGCCGTGCAAGTCATGAAAATGCCAAAGTTTTTCGGATCGTAGACGCAGTCGATGGCATTCGGGTTGAGGTTGTAGTTGGGGCACTGTGGCAGGGCGGCGATGCACTCGTTGATACAGCCGCGCTGATAGTCACCACCGACCCATGGACCATAGTCGAGGTAGGGGACTGCCCCCCAGACCACGTCGCCGGGACGCAGTGCCGCTGGCGTGGCGAGGGTGCAGCTGACCGGCGTGAGTGCCGGGTTGGCCTCGCGAACTTCGGGGGCGACGCTGGTGGTGCATGTGTTTAACCGATAGCCCTCGGCAACGAGCACTGCGACCTCTTGTTGCTCGGGATGGTCGTCGGCTGGTTCGTCGGCCACCACGAGGCACTTGAACTGGCTGTGCAGGTTCATGCCGTCCCAGCTAGCGTCGGCTGGTTCGTACCACTCGGCAAAATCCATCCCGACCGGCGGTAGTTGGCTGCGGTATTCGCTGTCGCGTGCGACTTTGCATTGGCGCCAATAGGCACCATCGGTGTCGGCGTAGGTTACACCCACGCGTCGGCTCAACGGCACACTGCCGCCCGCTGCTCGGGTGCGTTCGTGAATGACGTAGGTGCCGGGGCCTGAGGCGCTGGCGGGGGCGACATACTCCCCCCAGTTCATTTCGACAAAGTAGCTAAAACGATTGAACGGGGCTTGCTCCGCTAGGATGCTCGGCGCGCGTGGCCGGGTCCCCCATTCGTTCACGTCGGCGACGCCGTTATCGTTGTAGTCATTGATTGGGTCGTGGCAGATCTTGGTGAGCCGGTTCAGCTCGCTGGCCCGCACTTTGCGGCCGTTTTGCCCATACGGCTTCAGACCCTTGGCTGCCCAGGTTGCCTCCAGAATGCGGTCGTCATCGTTGCGGTCGGATTCGAACAACGCCAGCGTCGTGCCGATGGGAACCCGCTTGGCAACGTCGGCTTCGTTGCGCAGTTCAAAGGCATCGATGGTGCGTAGCGAGCACCGAGCCTGAGCGCGCAGCACCGGGTCAAGCGAGGTGACCGCGCTGCGAGCGCTTTCACGCGTCCAACCGTCGGCATCGGAATCGCAGGCAAAGGTGCCAATGTCAGCCCCCAGGGCGTAGTAATAGCCTGGCGCCGTTTTGCAGATGCAGTACCCGGCGCTGGTGGGGTCTTCGACATGACCGAGCTCGCCATCACGATCGCAGGGCGGGCAGGGCTCGCATCGGCGACCGTTCCAAATGGCATTCTCGGGACAGCCGGGTTCGCACGCGGCGTCGGCGGTGTCGGTGGCTTCCACGCAGCCGGTGCCGCCTGTGCACAACAGTTCGTTGCACTTGACGGTGGCTCGGCACTGGCCCGAAACGGAGTCGGCAATATAGCCCAAAAGGCACGTGGTACAGTGTCCGCTCGGAGCCTCCTCACACAGCCGGTGCGCGGAGGCGCAATCCACCTCGGCGCAGCTCTTGCTCGGCAGACAGGCTCCGGTCGCGGCGTCGTGCACATAACCATCCAAGCACTCCCCGCATTCGGCACCCGCGGGCAATGACAGACATTCACGCTTCTCGGCGTCGCAGCCGGTCGCGATGCTTCCGGGTGCGGGCGGCGCCGCGCATACGGCCGCTGGGATCTTGGCGCAGGCATAGCCTTGTTCGCGGTAGCCCGCGCTACAGCCGCCACATTGGGCGTCGGTGTTGGCACCTGCAACGGTGCAGCTGCGATGAGCATCGACACAGCCCAACTGCTCACAGCTGAGCACGGGAATGCAGCCGTCGCCGTTGTCCTTGTAGCCCGACCAACAGGTGCCGCACGTGGCACCCGTCGCACTTTCGACGCAGGCTCGGAACAACAGGTTGCAGCTTGGCAGCATGCTCCCTGGGTCGTTGTCGGCGCGACATGACAACGTCACGCAGGTGCCGTCCACGTCCAATTTGCCTGCGGTGCAGTCGCCGCAACGTGCCGAGGTTTGCGCAGTGGCCTCGATGCAAGCGCGGCCTTGGGTCTCGCAGTTGAACTCGGCGCAGGTTGTGGCGGTGCGGCATTCACCGCCTTCTTCGACGTAGCCTGCAACGCACGAGCCGCAATGGGCGGTTCCCTGAACCGTGTAACAGAGCCTATGCACTTCGTCGCAACGCGCCCGAATCGAATGCGCCGCCGCGGGGTCACAGCTCGCAGGCTCGGGAACGCACGCGGTTTCGTCCGCCGTCATCACGTACCCGGCATCGCAAACCTGGACCGTCTTCTTGTCGCCACAGGCCGACACTGCCGCTGCCAGGGCCATCGACGCGACGGCCAACCGCAATCGCTCTTGAGGGTGGTTCATCGTTTTCATAGCGCCACGAAGTCCGTGTAGTAGATGTGGAGGCGGATATCGGTGAGTGAGTTGAGGTTGATGTCCTCGTTCACAGATTCATCCTTGTGGTTAATGACGAGATCCCAACCGGTGTTGACCAACGGCCGATCGCGTAACAGGTTGCTGCGATAGACCTCGCGCTCAAAGAACGGCCAACCATTGTAGTAGACGTCCACCACCGCGGTGCGCTCCGGCAGTGCGTAGTAGAGCATCGTGTCATCCACTGCCCGCACGACGCTGGTGCCGCGTTGGCGTAGATAGATGCGCCCCAACGTGTCGCCGACGTCGGTGCCGTTCACTTCGATTTCCACATATTGGATCTTGTGGTTGCGGGTGAGCGGCGACACTTCGTCGAGCGAGGTGGCGAACGGAATCACGATATAACCGCGGTCATCCAACCAAGACACGTCGGTCAACCGCGAGACAAATTGCTCACGCCGCGAATTGGCGGCTTCTGCCGTGTTGTTGCCGGCCAAGGTGGGGGTCGCAAAGATGTCATCGCGCAACGAGATGATCGCCACCCGCAGGTCACCTGCGCCGTATTGCTCTTGGAACTCGTAGAAGGCATCGGCCAAATCGGCCACGTAGCGTTCCAGCGTGTAATCGCCGTGGGACACCATGCGGACCAATTGCAGCTCGATCATTGGGCCGTAGCTTTGGCTCGTGTAGTACTCGTAGATCTTGGTAAGTCGATAGGCCTCTTGCAGCGCTTTGTAGAACGTCTGATCAGCCGATAACACGGCGTCGTTGCGGTAGATGCGCACGTTGGGGTCGTTGCGCGCCGCTTCGACATTGATGGCCAACTCCGACGATTCGTCTTGTTGCGAGGCCAACATCACAGCTTGGTTGCGCAGCTTCTGCACGCCCGACATCGCCAGGCGCAGCCGCTGTTGGAGTTTGACGGCCTCCAACTGCAGCTCCACGGCGCGCCGCATCTGGCCGCGCAGGGTAAACTGCAAATCGATGCGCATCGCCTCACACTCCTGGGAGAGCTCACCCACGAGCACCGCCCGGTCGATGAGCATCATCTGGTGTTCCAGCTCGGCCAGGGTGATGTCGCCGGCACTCAGGGCAATGGTGGCAATGGTGGCGACGGTGCCGTATGCGGCTGATGCGGCAAAACCGGTGGGGCAGTCGTTGGCGGTGCCTACCGTGCATTTGGCGAACTGCGCATAGGTTTTCGCTTGATCCAGAATTCGTTCGACCACCTTCATGGTTGTCTGCAGCGCCAACACGGTTTGGCGCATGCCGATCTTTTGGTCTTCGGCTTCCAAGCGGAACTCGGCCCAAGCATCCAACCGCGCACATTGTTGGTTGGTACGGGCCTCGGCGTCAGCCATATCGAGCACCAAGTTCTGCTGCCCGAGTTTGATGTCGTCGAATTCCAGTTCGGCCAGGTGCAAGTTCGTCATCGAGTCGGCGAGTTGCCCGTTACCCATCAGCCCGCACGGATCGCCCAGCCGCCCGACGCCGTCCGGATCCAGGTAGGCATACTTGGCAATGGCCGGGTAGACCGCAGTTTCGCCCGTGGCCGAGGTTATTTGGAACGTGCCGCAGATATCCGCCAACTGCGATTCATACTGACGCGTGATGCCTGCCAACTCCGATTGGAACGCCGCAGAGCTGGTCTCGAACGCCCGGTTGTCCTGCAACGCGATGACTTCCTTCTCGCGAGCGGCGTTTAGCTTTTGGTTGGTCCGGTCCAGCGTCTTCTCGAAGGCGTTGTTGTCCTGCGGGTAGAGCACGGGGAATGGAATGTAGTCGGGCTGAAAGCCAAAGTAGGTGACGTTGTCGGTGATGTCGGTGTACACCGTTTTCATCTCCATCAACGCGGCCGTGTAGGTAGCTTGGGCTTTTTCCACCTCTTTGACGATCTGTGCGGCGGCCGTGGAGTTGGGGGCATCCACCACCTTCAGCATCATGCGGCCTAGCACCACCGACTCCAGGTGTGCGGACGTGTAGGCGCGCTCCACCACCAAGCGGGCCAAGTCGGGCCGGTTGAAGCTTTGGTAGCGCTTGGCAATTTCGCTCCAGGTGCGGCTCTTCTGCGACGAGGCACGAATCAGGCGTGCGAAGTAAGAGGTGACGGTGGGCGGCGTGATGAAGCCTTGGCCCGCGGGCAGCTCCTGCAGCGATTGCCAGAAGGTCGGGCTGAGCGCGTAGAAGCGGTCCAGTGCCAGTTGGTAGTACTGCGCGGCCTGATAGAGGGTCACCATTTCGTAGCCGGCGCCGCCGGAGAGTGAGATGCCGTTCGGCTCGAACTTGTCACCTTCGAAGGTGCCCAGGTTTAGGCCCGCCAGGTCGAAACGCGAGAGGAACGCGTTGGTGTAGCTTTCGTCACCCAGCATAATGACCAACTCCGAGTAGAGCCGCTCAAAGCCATCGCGTACGATCGGCATCGGCAAGTTGGGGTCGATCGTCTCTTCGTAGGCAAACGAGCGCACCAAGAAGTCGCGCAGCACCGAGCGTGCATTGCGGCCGCTGACTACACCTAAGTCATTGTAATAATTAGTATAAACGCTCACCGCGCAGTCGACTCGTTTGGCGATCTCCTCGATGGCCGTGGCGTCGTAGCAGTAGGGGATCTGGTTGGAGTTTTCCAGGCAGACCTCAGGCGCAAAGCCTACGTTGGTGCCCGAGCGGTTTTGGAACTTGGTTTTGTAGCGGAAGGCATCCTGGATTTCGGCATCCAGCGGGCCCCAAATGGTCGCGGCCGCCTCTTTAAAAAAGCGCTTGTCGCGGCGCAAGTCATAGCGGTCGGCGTCGCAAAACGATTGGCCGGCGGTGCTGCACTCCCAGCTTGGGCCCACGCGAATACTGTGACTCTTGGATTGCACCCACTCTTGAAACACCCCAAAGCAATCACATTGGCTGCCGGTGCAGGCCGCGCGCTTTTGACAATCGAGCCCGGCGATGGCCGCTTGTGACGCCATGCTGCCTGTAAGCGTGAAATAGATCACGCGGCTACCGGCAGGGCAGGGTTCCCGCAACGCGTTGGCACTGCCGTCATCGTCGGCGCCGCCATCAAACAGGTTGGTGTCTTCGCAGTAGTAGTGCACCACCTCGGGGTCGCCAACGGCGATCTCTTCCGGCCCTAGCGTGGTGGGTAAAACCCCTGTTACCAGTGCGATGGCCGCGCTGCTGGCGTTCGTTGCGTCAATCGGGCCGCCCAGGGTGTCGAGAATGCTGGCCTCACAAAGCGGGGGCGCGATGCCGTCGCCTTGGCGCTGGTCGTTCACCGCGGAGCCTTGGTAGTCCTCCGGCAATAGCGGGTTGGGCGAAAGATGCAGCTCCATCACGCCGTACGCGGCAAACCCTTCGGTGTCGCTCGGGTCTAGGAACGACGGGAAACGTTCCCGGAAGATGATGAACATCGTGTCCAAATCGATCAGGGCGCCGTCAATCAGCTCGATGTGACGTTGCCGGGTGCTGCCATCGGGAATTGGGTTGGACGCCGCCAAGCTGACGTTCAGCGCTTTGCGCGTGGGGTCATCGCCAAACGGCAGCAGGGTATCGCGACACTCGTAGCGGTAGCGGCGGCCGGCGCTGTCGGTGGTGACGCCATCAGAGAAGCCGGGCACGAGCCACGGCAGGCTCTTGAGCTGGAAAGTCCCAGGGGTGGCTTGGCTGCATTGGGTGTCGGTGGACAAGGTGCGGTAGCGACCGCCCACCACCAGGTCAACGCGGAAGTCGTCGACCAACGTCACGCACGGCTCGCCGGCCGGAGTGTCGCAGGTGTTCGGGTCGCTGGCGAAGGTGAGCGAGACACTCGGGCTACCGGCGTATTGCAGCGACTCCGACGATAATACTTGGCCGCGCCAAAGACCCGGCTTCAGTGGGTCGGCGGCATGCATATTCATCGCGACGCTAAACTCGGTCATGCCTGTGGGAATCGGATTGTCGGGCAAGTATTCTGAATAGATCGAGATGCCGTCGTTGTTGTCGTACAAATAGCAGCCGACGTTCGGGTTGGGGGCGGTGTCGT
Source organism: Myxococcota bacterium (assembly GCA_022703175.1). GTDB lineage: Bacteria > Myxococcota > XYA12-FULL-58-9 > XYA12-FULL-58-9 > XYA12-FULL-58-9 > JACRCV01. The sequence continues at coordinate 6,693 of JAKLEG010000195.1, forward strand.
TGGGACAACGCGCTTGCACCGACGGGAATTTCCAGGAGCCGGTGAGCGTGGCGTTTAACACTTGGCGGAACTCCCGCACGCTCAGGCGTTTGCCACGTACTGCGGCCCAGCGGCGGATCAGCGCATTGCCAACCACCTGGAGCTTGGCCGGATCGTCTCGATCGGTCAGCCATTCTTCGAGCCCCAAGGTACCGAAGTTGGCCAAGTAGTAGGCGCGCCCCACCCACTGACCTTCCGGTGAGCCGACGTAATTTAAGCGCACCGCTTGGGCGTTTTGCCCGTCGGTCGTGATTTCGAGGCTCCCCATCCAACGCATGTATTCGGAATTCTTCAGGTTTTTTAATGTAATCGTGATGCTTTGGAGGCCGTCCACGCGCACTTGCAGCTCCTGCACGCGGGCCGGGGCATCGGTGCCCATTTCCACCCAGAACAGCGGGTTGTCAGTGACTTCGGTGCTGACGCCATCTTTGATCTCCACATGGGCGGCCTTGCGGATCAGGAAGCTTTTCGCGTCCTCAAAGTGGTTGGTGATGGTGAAGGTGATGGCCTCAGTGCGTGCATTCGCCATCAAGATGTGGTCGGAGAGCTCGAAGTAGCCTTGGGTTGTCACTTGGCTGTCGGGGGCAATGGGCGTGCCGTCGTCGCTTACGCTTAGGCCAAAGGGCAAGCACACCCCGGTGTAGCCGTCGCTGGTTTGGCAGTAGGTGCCGGCGGGGCAGGTGTCGTCTGTGGCGGTGTTATCGCAAGGCACGCGACAGGCGTGTTGGTAGCAGACGCGGTCACCGCGGCAGTCGATGTTCTGGTCGCAATCCGAGTAGCAGCGGCCGCCAATGCAGGACTGGAAGCTTGGGCAATCGTCGTCGGCGGTGCAGCTGCCGGGTTCCTCGCCCGCGGGGGGCGACCCGGCGGTGCACAGCCCATTTTCACAATGATCATCCAGGTTGCATTCGGCATGGTTGCGGCAATGGCTGCGGCAAGCGCCAGCATCGCAGACGCCGTTCGAGCATTCGGAATCGTCGGCGCAACCCAGGGCGGGGACGCCGCTGGGGATGACACAGGTGCCATCGGTGCACACAGCTTCGCCGACGCAGCCTTCGACCAGCCCTTCGTCGCTACAGACCACCGCGCTGCCGTTGGCTTGCACCACCGAGCCGCCTTGGCAGGGGGTGTAGCACTGGGGCGTGGGGGGTGGGGCCACGCTTTGGCCGGTGTCTGGTGTGCAGCGGCCGTTCGAGCACAAGAGGCCCACGGCGCATTCTTCGGTGCCGCCGCACAAACAGCCGGTGGCCTGTGCATCGCCCCACGGACAATCGGGCAGGCGGCAGACATCCTGTGCGCAAACCAACGCCACGCCGCTTGCGGGGCGGGCGCAGGTGTTATTGGCAAGGCAGGGGCAGCCGAGGACGCCCTTTTCCGGGCAGGCTGCGAGCGGCACCTCTTGGATATCGCCGCAGGCGTTAAGCGCTAAAAGGCCGGCAAGGACAGTGAGGCGTTTCATCGCGTTTTACCTCGTTCTTTTAGGGAAACAGCACAGACACGGTGTCGGCGGCGTAACGAATGGAGAGACCCACGTCGAGGCGGGTCAGGTAGCTTGTGCGGTTCGGGATACGCTCCACGCGGCCGTGGCTGACCTCACCCTCGCGTCGCAGGTTTCCCGCGGGAGCAATGTACTCATAGGCGCACAAGGTCCAGGGGCCCAAACGCCATAGGCATTGGCTGCCCTCAGCGCCCAGATCCCAGGATTGATCCAATTTTGGTTCCGACAGGCGGTAGCTGCTGCTGCGCAGGCTCGCGCGTAGCCCCACCTGCCAAAAGTCCAGGGCGTAACCGATCGCCAGCGCTCCGTCCAGGCCCAGGCGCTGTTGTTCTGCGGTGCCGACGACGGCGCCGACTTGAGCACGCACATAGGCATGTCGATACGCCATGCCGCCACCCACCCATATCAGCAGGTCGCCGCTGTGATCGGTGGCGTCAGAGTTCGGGAACGCGAGCACGCCCGCGGCGACGCCGCCATCCCCCCAAATGTGGAGGGGCGATTCGGCGGTGGGCGCCACGCCTGGGTTTGCTGGGGGTGGACGTGCAGCTTCGATGCGCTCGATCTCTTTGCTGACAGCTTGGGTGACGATGCTGGAGTCCGCGGTTAGCAGCTGCTGCGCCGCCTCCTGCACCATTGTGGTCATTTGCCTGGCATCCACGTTGCCGCTTACGCAGTCGTTGCGCAGGTACAGTGTTGCGCCCCGGAAGGTTGGCGTGCCAAGCGGCAGGGATTCTTTCAGTTGGGCATCCGGCACGCCTTGCTCTCTTAGCTTGGCCATCACGCTCGTGGCTCGGCCGCGGGCTCGCGCATGTTGGGCCGCGGCGACGCCGCCAAAGGCTGCGATGGTGGCTTCCTTAAAAACTGCCTCATCATAGTGCCCTTGTACCTCCAGGCACAGCGTCGGCAGCGAGCGGACGCATTGGGCGGCCGCAGCAATGTCAGGGCTCCAGCTTTCCGAATAGGCCGCACCTTCGTCGGCTTTGAGTGCTGCGCCATCCAAGCGCCAGTGGCCGCTGCCGCACGTGGCGGTGACGGTGGGCGCTGAATTGGGCGTGGCCGCGGCGCCGGCCGCGACACTTGCAAAGAGTGGCAGGGTCGCCGCGACGGTGACTCTCCACATGACGGACATTGGCATGACAAAAAACAGAGAACTCAAGCGTTCTCGTAGCCCCATGGTATCCCCCGGGCTCGATGGTGGTATCCACCCGTTCTGGTGGCGGTCGATACCATACGTCTCCCATCGGAGTTCTGCAATTGTATCTTCAAGGTTTTGTTGGCTGGCTCTGATGTGCTAGAAAACCGGCGCGCCCAGAACGGGGCGCTTGGGGAAATCGTTCAACATCGTATGAGGTTACCATGAGCAAGCATCGTTCTCGGTGGGGCGCCCGCCGCACCTCTTT
>JAKLEG010000196.1 GCA_022703175.1 Myxococcota bacterium
ACAACTCGTACCAGGCGCCAAACCTCGCCCGCTCGCGGTCAACGCGAACCCAAAGCTCGCGCGCATAACGCGTGGCGTAGGTCTTGTCGGGGACCTGCGCCATCCAGGCCAAAAGCTCAGGAGTATCGGCCAAGGCCGCACGACTAGTCTGCGACTGCTCAGTGGTCCGCAACGCGTGCGCGCGCTCTCTGAGAGATTGCGACAATTCGCCCTGAGCCCGCTCTGCAGCCTGAGCCACAAGATTTGCACCGGTCACAAGATCAAGAGCCACATCCTGGTTGGCCTCAACCTTCTTCTTTAGCCCGTGGTGCCATGTCAGAAACCCATCGACCCAAGCCTCGACGGTGTACTGGTAACGACCAAGCGTCTGCACCGTGAACTCACCCGCAAAACGATCGTTTACCAAGAAGGTAAGCGGCGCACTTGTCCAATCTGGCGCATCGGCGTGGCGATAAAGTAGCTGCCCACACACCACATCGTGACCATCGGCGATCAGGTCTGCCTCGACTTGCACCCGCTCCCCCGGCACCCGCTTCACCGGATAACGACCGCCATCCAGCTCCGGCGACACCGCCTCAATTACGACGCGGCCCGGGCGATGCGGAGGCAAGACCACCTGACGAGGATGGGAGACTGGGGTCGGTGAACCAACCGCTGATGATGCTTGTTTCTTCGACATGCAAACCTACTCTCGGACGAACTCCCCGCCTCTACATACCAATGGCGGGCGTTAGGAACCAGGCCACGCACCACCGAGGCAACCGCCCTGGTGACACGGGTGCACTCGAAAACACACAGGCCCCAACAGGCCAACGAGGAACCTTCACGGCAGCCTCCCCCAAGTTGGCCAGCAACTGCCAACGTTCCCCAGACGCAAACTGCCAGGTGACCTGCAGCGCCCGCGCCCCGAGCAAGCTCCCTTCGGCGGGGCAACTCTGCAACAGTGTCAGCCGCGGTGTAAGCCACTCAGCCCGACACTGCAACAGCGTCTCGGTCCAGGCCCGCTCTGCCCGCCCTGCCGCCTGGTGTCGCGTTTGCCAACGCAGCTTGGCGCGCGCAAAAGTGGACCCATGATTCGGTTCCGGCATCGTCTGCAGCACCCTGCGTGCGCTCGAATGCGAGAACTGGCGCAACCTTGCCCGCCGCCCATGCCCCACCGCCGCGCCCAATTCTTCAGGAAAATCAACAAAGAACGGAAACGGTGTGACGGCCCCAAAGTCATCTCCCATAAACAGCATCGGCACGTGAGGCAACAGCAGCAGCAAAGCCTGGGCCGCACGCCAGCGCTCTAGCGGTACCACTTGGCTCAACCGGTCGCCGTGGGCGCGATTGCCTGGCTGATCGTGACTTTGCAAATAACTGACAAAGGCCGAAAACGGCAGACCGTCGGTGCGCTCGCCGCGGCTCCTGCCGGTATGCTCCGACCGCTCCCCTTGAAACGAAAACCCCTCAGCCATGGCGCGGCCGAGCTTCGCAATGGGATCGGCCAAGACATCGTCGAGGTAAGCCCCGCGCTCGCCGGTGAGCAGGTGCTGCAACGCGTGCTGAAAGTCGACATTCCATTGGGCCGCAAACAGGGCCGGTCGGCCGTCGGTTGGCGCGCGATACCAATGACTCGCGTTGCTGTGGTCTTCCAGAACCAAATGAATGGGCCGTTCACGTCCAGGTCCTGCCGCGACGCGCTCAGCCACCTCGGTCAGCAGATGCACCGGCGATGGGTCGGAAATCGCATCCACGGCGTCGAAACGCAGGCCGTCAAAACGGAACTCAGATAGCCAATAGATGACGTTTTGCAGCACCAGCGCGCGCACCGCCGGCAGCGTGTAGTCAATGCCCGGGCCCCACGGAGTTTGCGGACCTGCGAACATCGGCGAGGCGTACGCAAACAGATAATTCCCGTCAGGTCCAAGATGGTTATAGACCACGTCCAACAGCACCGCGAGGTTCAGCTTGTGCGCTTCGTCCACCAAAGCACACAGTTCCTCGGGCGTGCCGTAGCCTGCGTGCGGCGCAAACAACAACACGCCGTCGTAACCCCAATTACAGCGCCCCGACCACTCAGCCAGCGGCATCAACTCAATGGCTGTCACACCCAACTTGGCCAACTCAGGCAAGCGCGCCTGTGCCGCAGCAAAAGTCCCCGCGGCCGTAAAGGTGCCCACGTGCAGTTCATAAAGCACCTGCTCGCGCCAGGGGCGGGTCGGGCAAGGATGCTGCCAGAGATAGCGGGTCGGGGCCCGCACCTCGCTCGGGCCGTGCACGCCCAACGGTTGGTAGCGAGAGGCCGGGTCGGGCACCACAAGGTGGCGATCGATGCGAAATAGGTAGCGGGTACCCGCGGCAAGCGGTTGGGGTTTGCTCACAAACCAACCGTCGTCCTGTTGCTGCAACAGGCACACGGCGTTGCCCTCCACGAGCAACTCAACCTGGGTCGCACAAGGCGCCCAAAGCCTAAAAGTCACGCCCTCGGAACCAAAGGTCGGGCCACACCAGGCGTGCAGCAGCGCGGATTCCAGAAGCGCTCCTTACGGCGCGCGACGGGTCACCGCCGTCTGATATTGTAGGTCGATTTGCGCGCTCACATAGGCTTCGGCTTGCGCCCGCGCGGCCGGCTCAGAAGTCAGCTGTGGCGCAGAATAGGCCAGCGCAACAATCCCACTGGTAACGAGCATTGACACGGTTACGGCTACCACAGCGTAAAGCGTTCGCTTCATGATCTGACACCCTCCTGAAATCCCAACCTCGCGCAGGTTGGTGCCTTCAGACCCTAGGTCGGGGTCAGCGATCGGTCAAAAAAATGGCGCTGGCAAACGAGTTAGCGACGACGACGCCACACAAGCACCAGGGCCACAAGCAAAAGCAGCCCCGCCGTGACGAACCCCAACAAGTGGAATCCGAGCGCCAGATCCCAGGGCCTGGTGGCATAGCGTCCTGCCACCCACGCGCGACGCCAAGCTGGAATTTCCTGCGCCAACACGCGCGTCAGCGGCTCACCGCCTGCTTCCACCAGTTGTTGCCAGGCAATACCGACCAGGGCCTCTTTCAACAGGCCGCCAGGCAGCTGTTGCCAGGCATCGGCAACGAGCGCTGCCTGCTCCGCTGGCGGACGTTTGTCGAAATCGGGCCAACGCAAAGCCAAACGCGTGGGCTCGCTCAGGGTCGCAAGCCAAGTAGAGATGCGCAAATGGCGGTCCCCATCACCCAGCGCCGACCACCACTCGACGACCCGTTGCTGCTCTTTCACATCCCGGGAGCGCCACCACGCCAACACCCGCGCCGGACGCGACACTTGCCAATCCCCACCACCGTTCTCCCCGCGCTTGCCATACAACTCAAGCCGTTGACCATGGCTGAGTTGCGTCTCCCAGAGCCGCACGGCCTCGGCGCGCGCGCTGCCATCCAAAAGGCTCCAGAACCGATCCACCTCGTGACGGACCTCCTCGGGCTGGTCCATCAAGAACGCCTCCAACCGCACCCAAGGAAGGTCTTTTGCAGCAAGGTACTGCGGTGTCTCAGCCAGCCACGCTTCGCGTTCCGACTCGGGCACGAACGAGGGCCAACGCCCAAGCCAACGCCGACGTTCGGGTTCGGACACGCCCTGCCACCAGGCCGATATGCGCGCCACGCGGGTATCTAGCGGCAGCGCCATAAATGCTGCGTGCTCGGGAGCAAACACCGAATCCTGCTCATAGCGTTGCCGGCGTTCCCGCTCCCAGTAGCTGGGCCGCACCAGCGCGCCCAGGCCTGCCTTGGCCTGCGCCAGGCGCGTGCGCACGGGATCGAGTGTCACCGAGCGTTCGGCGCAGCTTGAGGGGGGCAAGATGGCCTGATCACCAGCAAAGAGCGTCTCGACGCGGTAGCTCAACGACGTGGCCGCCAAAGCCTCGGGCGGTAACCGATCCCGGTACAACACCGTACCAACAGGCAACGTCGCCATGATATGCGGCACCCCCGCCACCACGCGCGTCACCCGATAGCCGGTTGCGCTATTCAACGTCACCGGCTCCGCAACCTTGGCGAGGGCGCTGCGACTGCGACTCGGATCATTGGCAGAGGCCGGCCACGCCACTTCTACCTGATCATAAAATTCATAGAAATCAGGATGTTCCGCCGTCGGCGCCAACGCTCTTGCGGTCACAAGAGGCACCCCTTCGGCCACTGGGGGCAGGTAGACAACCTCCGCCTCCACGGGGTCGCTCTCAACACCGTAGCTATTCACGGTCACCAACGTGTAGCGCGGGGCACACAAAGGTGTCTCACCCAACGCCTCGGTAAAACCGCTGCGCCCGGGCGGCAAATCGGCCACACGTACCGGCACGCTCGACACTTGCGCCACCTCCGCCTCGGCTGCAAGCATGGCGCTCTGGGCATCCTTGCCACCACACTGGAACGACCAGGCGAGACGCTCCATCAGCGCTTTTAGGTTGTGCTGACGGTACAGCCGGATGCCGGCCGGTGCTGGCCCCTGTTCAATCGCAGGCCAACTCAGGCGCGCTTCCACCTCACCCGGTTTGGTGGGTACCAACACCGCTACGACGGAGCTGGGTATGGCGGGCGGCTTGGCGTCGAACGCCTTAAGAACCTGTTGTAACACCGCCAACTGCTCACGCACCCTGGCCGTCAGACGGGCAAAATCGGCGGTGGTGCGCGGCGCTTCAAAACCAATGTGCAGACCCGCCTCATCGGCTGCCGCAATCAGATCCAGGGCATGCCCAAGCGACACCTCCAATCGCTCAAAGGCGTGCAAAGCGTCACGCATCGGTGCCTTGCGCACACGCACCTCGGCAATGCCACGCTCTGCCTCTGCCACTTCGTCCAGCGCTTCGGCGATCTCATCCATCGTCGTCGCGGGGTCCACGAGCTTCACTTGGATGGGGCGCTGACGGGAGAACAGATCCACCATCGCATCGCCACCGTCACACACGTGCGCCATCGCTTGCGTCAAGGCCCGCAACGGCGCAACTGTGGCCGGCAGCGCCTCGGCACCCGCCAGCTGCTCCAGCGCATCGATCACTTCCGCATGGTAGGCTCGGCTAATAACCGGCAGCGCACTCACAGGCGTGCGACTCGCCAAGGCGGTCGCCAGGCGTCCAAACACCTCACGCGCAGGCTCCGGAACTGGGGTTGCGGTCGTCGCCTCTCGATCGTGTCCGGCTTCCACCACGCGCCGGGCCGCTGGCTCAAGCTCCAACAGCGCCAGCCGATAGACGTCCAACACGATCTCTAGGCTTGCCGCCGCGCGGTGCAGCCCGCCCATTTCCAGAGGCGGGCGCCCAGTCGGCAGGGCCGAGGCTGTTGCCTCAGCAGCAACCGAACGCGCGACGAGCAACGACACACCGGCCCACAGCCACATCGACGTGACCCCGGGCCGGCAAGGCATGAATGATGATGGAGAGTTCACACCGGCCGCATAGTCGAAGCCGGGTGGCGAGGCAAACCCCCGCTCGCGGTGGCTAAGCAAAGCTAGCTGGCGAACGAATTCCCACAGCCACAGGCGCGCACAGCGTTCGGGTTATTGAACTTGAAGCCCGAACCATTCAGATCATCTACGTAGTCCACCGTGGTGCCTTCCAGGTGACCTGCGCTGAAGGGGTCCACGAAGATCTGCACCCCATGTTGGGTCGAGACAAAATCGTCGTCGTTGGACTTCTCGGCAAAATCCAACAAGTACTGTAGGCCGGAGCAACCGCCGCCCATCACGCCCACGCGCAGGCCGTGCCCCGCGAGGTTCTCTTGCTTCATCGCCTCTTGCACCATCGCCGCAGCTTTTTCGGTCAGCGTCACTGGCGTCGGCATCGTCGCGGTCTCAGGCTGAGTGCCGTTTTGCGTTTCCGTTTGCATCTTGCTTCACTCCAAGCGGGCTGCAACACCGCAGCACCATGATCGTCAAGGACGGCGTATCGCCGCCATTTCCGCAATATAGAGATGCGCTCGCCAAACGGCAACGGATGCTTGCCTGTTCGGAAACGGCCGCCTAAGGTCCGCGCCATGTTAGCCCATATCCTGGAAATCACCCGACACGAGCTGGTGGTAGCAGCCCGCACCCGGCGCGCCATCGTCGTAACCGCGATGTACTTAGGCTCAGCTGTCTTAGGAGGCCTGGCCTTCGTGCTGGCGGTGCGTTTTATCGAGCATGAAGTCTTGGCGCGGCTTTCGACCCAGGCTCCTGGCGATGGCACGACCCCCGACTTGGCGCTGCTTAGTGAACCCGCCTACCAAAAACTCGCGGCGTTCTTTGCGGGCGTCGAGCCTACGCAGGTCGCCGAAGCGTTTCGCACCGCGGTGATCGTGCCATTTTTTCTATGGGGCTCGTTGATATTCCTGCCCTTCTTGATTGTGTTTTCGTGTTTCGACGTGATGGCAGGCGACCTGCAGTCCCGCGCTATCCTGTACACGACGCTGCGCGCTCGCCGGGTCGAGATCCTGCTCGGAAAATTGCTCGCACAGCTGGCGTTGTTCTTGGGTGTGTCGGTGCTAGGAGCTGCCGCGCTCACGCTGATTGCCACGCTGGCCCTGCAAAGCTTCAACCTGGTGGCGGCGCTCCCTGCCCTGGCGCGCATGCTGCTGTTGCTTGCCCCCTACGGCCTCGCCTACTTGGCGCTGACGATCTTTGCCTCCACCTGGGCGCGACAACCGTTTTCAGCGCTCCTGTTGGCCATCGGCATCATGGTGGCACTGCGCGTCGTCAGTTGGCTGGACGCCATCCCGGCAGAATCATCACTGGCGCTCTTGAAGTATGCCAAGTGGCTGTCACCGTCGAGCTACCAACAAGGCCTATGGCTAGACGATATCTGGGGCCCGCTCTCAAGCTCACTGGCCTACACCCTGTTCGCGGCCGTATTTGTCGGCCTTGCCGCGCTGTCGCTGAAGGGACGGGACCTATGAGCGCCACCGTCATCCGCACCGAAAAGCTGCACAAGCGCTACGGTGCCACCGTCGCCGTGCAGAGCCTCAACTTGTGCGTCGAACAGGGTGCCTTGTTTGGGCTGTTGGGTCCCAACGGCGCCGGCAAAACCACGACGTTCGGCATGCTGTGTGGGTGGTTATCGCCCACCGCAGGCGTGGCCACCGTGCTCGACACGCCAGCCAGGCAAAACTACCGCTTGGCCGGACGGGTGGCCGCCATGCCGCAAGATGCCGCCTTCCCCCGCCAAGTCTCGGTGGCCGCCATGCTTACCCACTGGGGACGCCTGAGCGGCAAATCACCCTTAGCAGCAGCCAAAGACACCGCCCGGGTGCTCGAAGCCGTGGGGCTCATAGAGATCGCGAATGCGCGCGGCGGCGAGCTGTCGCACGGCATGTTAAAGCGGGTCGCACTGGCACAAGCGCTCCTGGGTACGCCCGAAGTCATTTTCTTAGATGAACCAACCGCTGGCCTCGACCCGAGCGCGAGCCGCCAGGTGAAAGATCTGGTGAAGAGCCTGACGCCACGCGCCACCGTCGTGATCTCCAGCCATAACCTATCGGAATTACAAGAGATTTGCACACACGGCGCGATTTTGGACCACGGCCGCCTGGTGCGTTCGGGGAGTCTCGCAGAACTTACCCGCCAAAGCGCCGAGCTGACCATCGAGTTGCGTCCGCAGGATGTCGCTCGCCCAGAACCGCTCCAACAAGCGCTCAAAGATGGTCGCATCACCTGTGTCGCTGGGCAAATCCACGTCAGCTTCGCAAGCGACCGAGATCCAGCCGAGGTGATTCGCTGCCTGCTTGAACAACTGTTGAAAGAACCGGTGGGCATCCTCGGCATTCGCCGGGGTCAAAGCCTCGAAACCGCGTTCTTGGAAGCCACGACGAGCGAGCTAGGAACGAAGCGCGGCTAGAAGGCCACGCCCGCAGTCACGAAACCGCCAACATAGCGATCGGTGAACGTCACGTCGGTGTATTGGGCGGAGGAGCTGGTGAGCGTGGTCGCGCCCTTGTACTTGGAGGTGACCTGCTCAAACCGGCCCATCGCGATGACTTCGATCGGATCGAAGTACAAGCGAATGCCGCCCTCGCCCCGGAAGCCGTTTTGATTCTTGATCGTGCCCAGCTTGCTTACCTTCTTCAAACCAGCCTCGACGCGCATCTCGTATGAGCCGCCCAGCACCAGGCCGAACTGCCGCACGAATGGGATCGTCAGATTGCCGCCCGCTGTACCCATGCCGTAGCGAGTCCCCGGGAACGCCCCCTCTTTTAACGGGAAGCGGAAGCTGCGGTAGCCCAACTTCAACGTGAAGTCAGGTGCGGTCTCTGAATCCCAGAAAACTAAGCGATAAGCCAAACCACCACTAGCACCCATAATGTCGCTGGTGATCGCCTTCTTGGTGTTTTCATCCACAATGGTTTCGACGCGCATGAAGTTACCGTCGCCATACACACCAATGCCTTCGACCATCGTGCCCCTGCCGCCAATCGCCAGTGGGTAAAACGCCAAGCTCATATAGCCACCAGGAAGCGGTCCTTCGTACCCCGGGGGTTTCGAGTTCTTGGCCTTGATGGTCGCGGTGCGCTGCAGTCCCATGCCGCCTACGCCAAAATGCAACGCCGGGCGCCAACGCTTGCGCCGCTCAGGGCCCTTGTCTTGAATCGCGAGTGACGGCATCGGCTCGGCAGGTGCCGACAACGCCGCGATGACGGGAGCCGGTTCAGCGGGTTCAGACACTGGCGTGGTCGCGACCACAGCAGGCTCGGAGCCTGGGGTCGCCGGCTGCGTCTCGCTGCCATCGGCAGGGGTTGTGCCTGCTGGTGGAGGCGGGGGCGGCGGCGGCTCCGTCGCAGACGCGACAGGTTGGCCCGCTGGCGGTGGGGGTTGTGGCGGTTCGAGCGGGGCGACCGGTTCTTCGGGTGGGGGGGGCGGCGGGGCGGCGGGCTTGGCCATCGCCCCGGAAATCTCGGTGACCATGAGGCCGGCAACCTTTGCGTCCAACTTCTTGTTCTTCAACTCGTAGCGAGCTTGCAACACCACGTCGCCAGTGCCGATGTCGATCAACGTGACAAGTGCCGCGCTTACGGGCTTGGCCTTCTTTTCTTTGGGCTTCTCGGTGATGGCCTCGATGAACAGTACGTGCGACGCCTTGACGCCCGCTGCAAGCACCTTGGCGTTGGCCGGCAACGTCGCATCCTTGGGTTTAAGCCCGGCTTTCTTCGCGCCCTTCTGGTACTGCGCGAACGGAATCACCTTCACCTGTTTGCCCAGCGGCTTCTCCACCAGCTTCTTGATCTGCGGTGCGATATTCGGGCCACCTTTGCCTTTGTTGGATACCACCACCACCGAGGTGCCGATCATGGGAGCTTGGGCAGAACTCGCCGCCGGCGCGAGGAGACCTAAAACGACCAGAGACCAAAATAGACGGGCTGACATGCGAACCCTCCGTGGGGCGATGAGTGCAACCACTATACAAAGGCGTCGCTGTAGGTGCAAAGAAACCGCGCCGTCTGGAGGAAGCTCATCGGAAGCTCATGAAGCTCATCATGAAGCTCATCGGAAGCTCATCGTCCACCAACCCTATCCGCCTCCGGAAGCTCATCGTCCACCAACCCTATCCGCCTCCGGTAGCGTAAAGTTTTTGGTGTCTGGCCCCTTGAGCCCGACAGGGCAAAGGGAGCAAGAAAGTGATAATCCGAGACGGCCTGAT
>JAKLEG010000197.1 GCA_022703175.1 Myxococcota bacterium
CGAGCAAGGTACGTTCGGCGGAGGGCAGCCCGCGCCCATGTCGGAGGTTGGCGACCAGGCCGCCAGCGCGTCCAGCCACCGCACGGCGCAAGGCGTTGAGCTCGCGCGGACCTAACCGGTTAACCGGGCTCAAGCTGCCGGCGCTGGTGCGTGTGTGCGCGCCTGGGCCACTGAGGCTCAGGGTTTGCGCACCACTTTGGATCAGTACACCACCGAAATCTACGACGAAGGTTTCACCATCGGCATTGGCGCTGGCGAAGAACGCGGTACCACGCACGCCGGCCACGGCATTCGGTGTTTCGAGGTTGAAGCTAGAATCTTGGCCCATTAAATCCATGACGCGAGCCCAAATGCGGCCCACGGCCAGTTTTACTGTAGTGGTCCGACGTGCCGCTGGCTCGCGTTGCTCGTGTTTGCCAATCGTCATGCGCGTCTTTTCGCCCATGCGTAGCATCGAGCCATCGGGGAAGCGAACGGCGGCGAAGGCGTTTTCATAGGTGGCGATGGTGGCGCCCGCTGGAACCGCAGCAAATCGCACCAGGGCCGAGGTTTCGCCGGAGCTGGCGATGAGATCCACGCGGCCTGTCACGCTGATCACCGCGGGATCGGTGGCTGCCAGAGTAATCATCAATAGGCTGGTCGTGATCATGGGGGTTCCTATTCGTAGTAGGCGCGCACGCCCAGGCCGAGTTGGTAACGGGTGAAATCGTGGTCGGCGTCGGAAAGGTTGCGGGTGACGCCGCCCTCACCGTGCAGCTCAAACGAGCTAAAGCCGTATCGCAGTCCCAACAGCGCGTGGTAGGTGCTCTCTTGCAAACCGTCGTCGAATTTGCGTCCCAGCGCGTCCACCACCACAAAGCCCGCCAAGGTGTCGAACAGCGTCGTGTCCAGATAGAGGGTGCCATCGATTTCACTGAAGTCAGTGCGCAACACGGAGCTGCTGCCGCTTGCGGATTGGTTCTTGCGACCTGCCAGATCCACCAGCACGGTCACGGGGCCGGCCAGGAAGCTGTCGCGTACGCCCGCTTTAATCGTTGTGTTGTTCTCGCTGCCTAGCGCTTGGTCGGGCGTTCGCAATTCAGCGCCACCCAAGAGGCGGAGGTGTTGGCCGAACAGCGTGTAAGTGACAAACAGGCTGGGGCTCATCACGCGCGCACGGTGGTTGTCGAACACGTCGGTGTACAGCTCAGCGTAGCGAGCATCGAGGCCAATGTTTAGGTCGCCCAGACCGCGTTCAGCTACGAGACCCGCAGTGACGGTGGTGAGGGCATAGGCACCTACATCGTCGCGATCTGCCGCTGGGGCGTTACTGTCTAGCTCCGCGAACACCGAGAAAGGTACAGGCCCCGCAGCATAGCGAAGCGCGGCAGCAAACCCGGTATTCAATAGCTTGGCCGCGGTTTTGGAACTTGTGCCGGGCAAACCTGGGTCGAGCATGGGATTGGAATCGTAGATGCCGCTCACCCCTGCACGCGCGGAGAATTGCAGAGGATTTTGGCGTTCTGGGGCGGTTACGGCCGCCACTCGCATCTCTTTGTCGAGGGTCAGCGCCTCGATCAGGCGCGGGTGACGTTCGAGTACGGCGTCGACGCTCTTTTGACCGTCCTCGTGGTTACCGGCCAGCCACTGAGCGCGTCCTAGTTCCAGGCGTGCATCGTCGTTTTGCGGATCAAGTTCAAGGAGCTTCGTGAGGTACTCCACCGCGCGCCCCGGATCGTTTTGGCGAAGCGCCACAAGAGCCGCAGCCTCCAGCGCATCGACATTTTGTGGGTCAGCGGCAATCGCTTCGGTGAGTGCCAACGCCGCGGCGTCAAGGTCGCCAGCGTCGAGCGCTTGGGTGGCGGCGTCCAGAAGCTCGTCGGCGGAACCGGCGAGCAGCATCAACGAGCAAGACAGTAGGGCAATCATGGTGTCGTTACCTCACCACGTTGGTGGTTGCGAAGAAGAAGTAGTCGGCGCCCTCTAGGTAGAGCGTCGGTCCGCGGGCGCTGACACCTGGCGTGAAGGCTGCGGCGTCAAAGGGACCTTGGATGTTTTCCAGACGATCAACCTCGACGTTGAGGTCGGCCGTGGTCAAAAGTTGCACAACGGCGACACTCTCAGCGTCTTCGGTGACGAAGGCCACCATGTCTGCGTGCGGCGAGATCGTTGCAAGTTTGGGGCTCACGTCGAGCGTGGCGTGGGCTTGGCAGGCGTAACTCCAGGTGCCGGTGTCGCTAACCGCGGCCGTGGCTAGCGCGATCGTGGCGGGGACTGCGCCGTCGCTCAAAATTGCCATGAAACCGGGTGGTTGGGTGTTCGTCGTGGCAAAGGCAAGGAGCGCAGTGAAAGCGCGCGGGCAATCGCTTGGTACTAGATGCTGTGGCGCGGCGATGGTCGTACCCAGCGTGTAGACGTCGAGCGCACCCGTCGGCGCCACTGTCGCGAGCGCCGAACCATCGGCTGAGAATCGCAGCGCCACGGGGGCGGTGATGCTGCCTGTGGGCAGGCCGGTGCCCGCGTCTTGCGGAGTGGGTAGGAGGCTGTGGCCCCAATACAGGCGCAGCGCGTCGTCGCCATAGAAAGCCAGGTACCGCCCGCTTGGGTCAGCCGTTAGCAGCGTGAGCGCATTGGGCGCTGCCACCTCGGCAAGCACCCGCGTCGGCTCGACGAGGTAGTTGCCATACATGGTGGGCACATTGGCTTGAAGTGTGCGGCCGGTGACCCATGACGCCGGTGTGCCTTGGCTGCTGCCGGGGCGGTAACCTACGAGGTGGTTGCCGCCCGCCAACCCCACGGCTTGTGCGGCCCCATCGGTGTTGCCTTCGGTCACGAAGGCGCCGGTTTGGGGATTTCTGATGGTCACCAGATGGAACGACGAGCTCCCGGCAGGGTCACCCCGCAGCGTGATGATGCCGTCGGCAGTGTCCAGGATCGCGGGTGGGTAACAGGGGAAGCTGCTACAGGCGCCAGGAGTATTGAGGACGGTCCCCAAGACCTGTGCGGGCGGTATCGGATCGAGGTAGATGCTCCCGGGCACTGCGCCTGACATTCTGTCATGGGAGCGCACGGTGATTTGGGTGAGCCGGGCATTCATCCAGGGTTGGATGAGACCCACGGGCACTTTGAAAGTCACGGTGGTGGCACTGGAGCTGAGGGTCTCGGCGAGTATGCCATTCACGTAAACCTTGTCGTCCCCTGAGCCAGCGAAGCCGACACCAGAGATCGTCGCGATGCTACCCTCACGGACGCGACGGGGCTCTAGGGCCCAGGGCTGGGGGCCAACCAAGATGAAATCGCGGGCGGAACTGTTGCCGCCCGTGGCCATGGTTGTGGGGTAGATTGTGCCCGCGCCGCCGTCGAAATAGTTGCGCTGGATGTCGGATGGGTTGATCGCCCAAACGCCTTGGGTCACCCAGTCGTCCAAGGCGAAGAGCCGGTTTTGCGCTGGGTCGAACGCCAAGGCTTGGAAGCTAAAGCCACCCACGGTGTTGCAATAGGCTTGCTGATCTTCGCCGACGTAAGACGACGTGGTTAGGTGTCGATTTACGAACTTGAAGAGGTGCGCTACCTTTGCGCCGCTCATGGGGGGCGTGCTGGAACCGGCGGCAAAGGTGTCGCCAGTGACAGGGTCCACTGCCATCGCGGTAAACTCGCTCAGGTAGGTGTTGTTGTTGGGGGTCCAGAGGCTTGTGGGAAATGTGCTGGAGCCTGATACGGCGGGCCCCACGGCGACACCGCCCGCCTCTGCGGTGTAAGGTTCAAACATCGGTACAAAAGCGCCGCGGGGATCCAGGCTCACAGAACGCGGCAGACTTTCGGTCGGCAGCATTGAGTCGCCCAACGTGGTGAGGTTGCCAAGCGCGCCGTTGGCGTGGGTGTAGGTAGCGGCGCAGGCGACATAGCCGTCCATCAAGACGCGGCCGACCACGGTGAACTGGCCACTAACTGGGTCGGCGACCAGGCGCAACAACTCCGGACAAATTGAGGTCACATCGGCCAGTGACGTCAGGGTGCGCTGTGTTGGGTTGTCGAGGCGCACGGTGCAGTGGTCGAAGCTTGTGCCGTCACTTACGAGGAGCGCGAGATCTGGAGTGGCCCGATCATGGGCCGGGCTTGCGGCCGTAAGCGTGCCGTCCAACAAGCGCCCAGAGCCGCAGGGGGCAAGGAAGGATCCGGGCTGTGTGCCGCCAATGATTTGGATACCGGTTGGGTAGACAACGACAAAGGCGTTGCGCGTCGATTCCCACAGCACCTTAAGCGGCGACAGGAATCCTTCATATTCGGCGAACGCCGGGTCCAGCGCGTACTCCGTTGGGACGTCCCCCGTCACCACATGCAATTTCTCGTTGTCCAACACGGCAACGGCAGGACCATTTACAAGCTCGATTTCGACACCTGCAGAACCTGCGTCCGGGTTATCAGGAAGACTCGCCGTGACGTGAGCGATTCCCGGGCCGTTGAGTTCCAGCATTTGCCGGCCGCTGTTGACAATCTTGATGACGTCCGTGTGGGTGCTTTCGTAGGCGACCGGCATTTCTGCATAAGGGTCGATGTTGAATAGCTGCGGGGACATGGCTCCGACGCTTGGTACGGTAGGCAGCCCAAAAGTGACGCGGTTCGGGCTCAAGGCGCGCAATTTTTGCGTCGTAACCTCGATGGGGTAGGGGCCGCCAAAGCTGAGAGTCGGGCCGAGGCTACCAAGGCAGTCATCGGAGGTAAGCGAGTCCAGACTCCGCAGGGAGTAGCTGCCTACGGAGCCACCAAGGTTGTTCAGGTCGCCGCGGAACCAAAGGGTGCGTACCGCGGGCGCGGTTGGCGTGGAGTGAGGCAAGCGAGTGAGCGTCTGGGGCGCGTAGTCGAACGGCTGGAGAGAAGCGCCCCCCGCGGGTTCATCCATGTACAGATAGCCCATCGAGTAGAGGTTGCACAGGTCGCTTGGGCCAAAGTTAGCAATATCGACGCCCAGCAGAAATGGCCCCATGCCCAGTTCGAGCACCGGCGGTAGGGTGCGAACACCGACAACCATGGCGTTGCCAGCCGCGTTGGCGACATAGGTTATGTGACCGGTGGCGGTGAAGCTGTTGCCCGCTCGATCGGCACCTGTCAACACGAGGGTGAGGCTGCCATCATCAGGGGTCCAAGTAGATGCTGAAAAAGTGCAGGTGTAGCGGGTAGATAGCTCGGTTGGCGTGAGCGATGCGCAGCTCGCCGAGAAACCAGTGTCACTCAGGCTTTTTACGGCGAGGCTCAATGTCGTGTCGTCTACCGGTTCGCTCAGGTCGACGGTGACGCGGATGCTCGCTGGGGCGGTATCTGCGAGCAGCGGTGGGTCGGTGACGATGCTGGCCATAGGTGGCGTTTGGTCACGGATGACCTCCACCTCGGTGCAACCCAACTCAGGGGCATCATGGAATCGAACTTGGATGGTCACGCTACCTTCGACGTCGCCCGGAATAGCACCGCTCAAGGTGAAGTCCGCGCCG
Organism: Myxococcota bacterium; assembly: GCA_022703175.1. Classification (GTDB taxonomy): domain Bacteria; phylum Myxococcota; class XYA12-FULL-58-9; order XYA12-FULL-58-9; family XYA12-FULL-58-9; genus JACRCV01. The sequence goes on from JAKLEG010000197.1 coordinate 5,466, forward strand.
CAGGCGAGCCAGTTGGTCGGGTCGGTGCAACTTGTGCCGATGGCGCATTCGATGGTGTAGGTAGGATCGTTGAACGCCGAGAGGTCGACGGTGGAGGAGGAAACCTGAATCGGCTCCGCGGGCGGCACAATGCTTGGCTCTGGGCCAATGGGCAGGTCAATGGTCTCACCCGACTGCACATCGGCGGCGATTTGCACCTCGCTTGTTTGGGTTTGTCCCGGCCAGGTGACGGTCACGGTGAATGCGCGCCCCTCGGGCAGCGCCACCCTCCCCGTGGTGGTAAACAGTGTGGCATCTTCGAAGCCGGTGGCTAGGTCGCGAACTACGAGCGGCAGTGCCATCGTTAGAGCGGCGCCGTTGTCGAACACCGGGTGAAACTCCAACTCGCGGATGGCGACTTGGGCGATGTCGACGGTGATTTCGTTGGCACCTGGCACGGGCACGAAAGTCTGGTGACCGTCGAAGCTGCTCCAACTTTGCGGTGCAATTTCGAACAACAAGGCGCTGACGGTAGTTTCGATTCCCGATGTGATGCTGACGGTGCCATTGCCTTCGGCGTCCAATTGCACCTGCTGTCGGCTGTCGCCTTGTTGTACAAAGGCCTCGCCATAGTGCGGGCCGCCCGCTGTCTGCGGCAACGCGAGGGTCAAGCGAGCGTCGCCGAGCGGGGCGTCGGTGTAGCAACCAACTCCCAAAACGAGCGACAGCCCAAGAATCGACGAGATGTGCGGAAGAGATCGCATCATGTTCCACCTGCCATGTATGGGAGGAGCCGCCCCATTGGACGCCGGTAAGTATCGTTTGTTCTGCATCAAATCACCAGAGCTGTTGTTCTGTCCTAGGCAACCTTGATAGGCCTAGCCGTATGAGCCCAAAGACTCGGAGTCGTAACGCGAAAGGCAAGAGCCCCCAAGCCCAAGCTCCGCGTGAAATCATCAATCCGCCGGCCCTCATCGATTTTATGATGAAGCACTGGAAGGCCGCACCTGCCCATGCAGTGGCGAAGGTGAAGGGGCATGCGCGCTACAAAGCCAGGCGCCGAATGCTGTCGCAAGCCTTTGCGGGCGATACATTGGTCATTCCAGCCGGCCACGAAAAGGTCCGCGCCGCCGATACCACGTTCCGGTTTCGGCCTGGCAGTGACTTTTACTATCTCACCGGTAACACTGAGCCGGACTGTGTGTTGGTGATGGTGCCCAAAGGCCGGGGCCACGAAGATCTGTTGTTTGTCGAACCCAACCCGGGTCGTACCGACCCGACATTTTTCACCGACCGCGCCAAGGGCGAGCTATGGGTAGGTAAGCGTTTGGGCGTGCCGGAAAGCCACGAACGTTACCAGGTCGACCGCTGTGAGCCACTGCCGGAGTTGGTGTCGCTCCTGAAGAAACTCAAGAAGACCCAGGCGCGCGTGCTGCGCGGCCTATCGACGGTTGTGGACGACGCGACCGCTTCCATGCCCGACGCGGACAAAGAACTGGCCACGTTCTTGGCCGAGAAACGCCTTATTAAGGATGAGATCGAGATTGCAGCCATCAAGCGTGCGGCGATTTCGACCCGCAAAGCCTTGGAGGACGTGATCCTCGCGATGCGTACAGCCAAGACCGAGCGCGAGTTGGAAGGCGTGTTTAATGCGCGCGCGCGGGTGGAAGGCAACGACGTCGGTTTTACCACCATTGTGGCGTCGGGCGAGCATGCCTGCATTCTGCATTGGACCGCCAACAACGGCATTCTGCGGAAACGGGATTTGTTGTTGTTGGACGTGGGGGTCGAGAGCAACGAGATCTACACGGCCGATTTGAGCCGGACCTTGCCACTATCCGGCAAGTTCACCAGCGCTCAGCGTGAAGTCTATGACGTGGTGATTGAAGCCCAAGATGCAGCCTTCGCCGCGGTTAAGCCGGGCAACGATTTCTTGGATCCGCACCGGGCGGCTACGCGCGTTTTGGCGCTGGGCCTCGAACGCTTGGGCATTCTGTCGATGCCGGCCGAAGAGGCGCTCAAGGATGAGAATCAGTTCTACAAACGCTACACGTTACACAATGTGTCGCACATGCTTGGGTTGGACGTGCACGACTGTTCGGCCGCCCGCCCCGACGTGTACCGTTACGGCAAACTGAAGGCGGGCATGGTGCTCACGGTGGAACCGGGACTCTATTTCCAGGTGGACGATCTGACGGTGCCGGCGCGTTATCGGGGCATCGGTATTCGCGTGGAAGATGACGTGCTGGTGACGACCCGTGGTTGTCAGCTCCTGTCCGATGCGCCGCGCGCCTCCGACGACGTCGAGCGTTGGATCGGCCGGATGTGGCGGAACGGCTAACGCGCCCCCATCGTGATCTGAAACTACCGGAGGCTTTCATGCGTAAGGCTGCCGTGGCTTTTGGCCTGCTCCTGGCGTTTGTTGGCTGTGGCCAACGCTACCTGTACGAGGTGGCCGTTGCGCGGTTGGGCGAGCCCTGCAGCGCGGACGGTGATTGTCGGACGCCGCTGATTTGCGCCACGACTACCCGCGTGTGTGCGCCCAGCCATGCCGTCCCTGCGGACGGCCGTTGCGTGCTTTCAGCGGATTGCGTGGCAGGCCACTATTGCGGTCCGGACCAAACTTGTGTGCCTGCGGGAGTGGTGGCATCCGGCGAGCCGTGTACGGCGACCGCCGAGTGCCAGGCAGAGCTGTATTGCGCCTTTGAGGGCCTAGGCGGCACCTGTCGGGCCGGTGGTTCGGAAGACGTGGGCTCGGCCTGTCAGAACCGCGCGGAATGCGCGGCGCCCCTTGTGTGCGATCCAGGCACCGGGAAGTGCGCGTCGACATTCTCGGAAATCGGTAAGGCCTGCAAGCTCAGCGGTGCCGAGGCCGACTATAAATGTTCTGAGCATATCGGCTTCGTTTGTGTCCCTGACATCACCACCGCGGACACCGTGGATGGTACGTGCGGCGGGGGGATCGGCCCGGATGGTCAACCCGTGCCACCGTGGGCGGGTGTTGCCTGCCCCACGACGGACGTGCTTGGCAGCCACTTCCGTGTGCTGTTTGAGCTGCCTCAAGCCGGGAACGAGGACTTTTTCAGCTTGCCGTTCCCTAACGACATTCGCATCAAGGATGGGCATGTGGATGCCACCGGGTTTCCTACGCCACCTTCTTATGCGGTGCCCGCCGATTGGGTGGCCAACTACGTGGCGGCTGTGGGCGCCGAACAAACCGGGTTCGGACCCTACCAAACCGTGTTTATGCGTTTTAGCCATTGGCCGCTCAAATGTGAGGCCGGCTGCACCGCCAACAACAATTGCGCACCGGGATGTTTCGGTGCGGGCGAGCCGCAGCAGGTGGTTTACGTGGTGGATATCACCGATCCGGCCAACGATGTCTTCTCACCCATTTGGTACGGTTGGGTCGCGTCGTCAGGCTCGACACCCTACATCTGCGACAACTGGCTGGCGGTGGTACCACAGTACCGCTCGGGCTGGGTGCCGGGGCACACCTATGCCGTATTTGTTCACAGCCGTTTGAAGGGCGGCGAGGGCCAGGCGATGGTCCAAGATGACGACTTTGTCACGATGTTGAGCGCGACTGCGCCTGCCGCAGCGCCGGTGTTGGCCGCGTGGAATGCCTACGCACCGCTGCGCGCTTGGTTGGCAGCGAACCCCACGTACCCAAAAGCCAGCGCCAGCGACCCGGACGTGGTGGTTTTGGCCAGTGATCTGGGGGGGGGCGCGGTATTTACGATCCGGACACCCAGCACGGTGCTCGAAGCGATGGCCCAAACCATCGCCGCACAACCGGATGCAACGATAGCAGAGGGGGTCGTGTGTGATACTCCGGCGGCAGCCGCGGACTGTGTCGATCCGACCACCGGCAGTTTTATCGAAGCGCGCGGTACCGTGACGTTGCCCATTTTCCAAGCGGGAGAGGCGCCGTACGCCGACAGCGGTGGGGGCGTGACGCTGGCTGAGAGCGGCGACGCACAGGTGGTGCGGACCGAGGCGGTGCGATTCGCACTTTCGATCCCAAAGGGCCCCCCCCCTGCGACCGGTTGGCCGGTGCTCATTTATGCACATGGCACTGGCGGCAGCTATCGCAGCCATTTGGAAGACGGTATCGCCGAGATGTACGCGGCGGCTGACGCTCCGGTGGCCGTTTTGGGCATC
>JAKLEG010000198.1 GCA_022703175.1 Myxococcota bacterium
TTGGCAGCGTCATGGGTTCAGGTCACGCAGAGGGGTCAATGCTCCTGGGAAACTCCAGGTGCAGGGGGGTCAATGCTCGTGAGAAACTTTAGGCCAGAGGGGTCAAAGGTCGTGGGAATCGACAGCATGTGTTGGGGGCGCCGGAACCAGTTTCCCTGTCAGACCACCGGCATATTCTGCATCGCATGGTTGAGCGGCAAACTCACGTTCTTCTGGACTACGTGGTCGGGGCGCCACCTTCGGCTGAGTACAGTGCGGATGTCCTACGCGGCCTATCGAACCAAGAGCTACTGACCCGTCTGCACCAGGCAGTTCAAGCCCTGCTCTCGGTGAATGCCAAGGGTCAGATCACGCTGGTCCACGACGATGGCACGGCGATGCGGCTGAACAACCTCTCGGCGATCTGGAATGCTGCCGCGCTGCGTGGATACACGAGGGAAGACCTGTTCGACAGCATCATGCGGCTTGGTGTCCACCAGGAGAGTTGGCGACGACTGTTCGAGCAGATGGGGAGCCCGAAGGCGTGGGCACCCCCGGGCACTCCATTGCCCCGGGACTTCGAAGCGTTGGTCGCTCGCATCTACGAGATGCGAAACGAGGGTTGGGCCGTCACTCATGATGACAGACTGCGAGACGCAGTCACCGGCTCATCGCGGCAAGTCGATGTAGTACTAAGGCGCAAAGATGGGAACGGCGAGGTTGTAGTCGTGATCGAATGCAAACAGCACAAGACAAGGATCGACGTACAGGAAGTCGAGTCCTTTCTGGCGAAGCTCCGGGACATTGGAGGTCATTGCGGCATCATGGTGTCGAGCGCAGGTTTTACCACCGACGCTACCGCAAAGGCGCGCCACTACGGACTGGAAACGTACATGCTGACGGACGCTCACAAGCTTGATTGGCATCAACAGCTCAGGCGCACGAGTTGGCGGATTCCGTTTCCTCTCGACCCGACCTTCACACCCGTGGAGGGGTTTGCCCCGGGCCAGGTTCCACCCCCAAAGGCAATTCCGATGTCCGACCTCTTGATACGCATCAATGGACGCGAGCGCGGCGCCATCATGATGCTGGCGGAGGTCGGTCTGGACCTCGCTGCCAAGGGAGTCCGCCTCCCGGTGTCGGTGCGCCTTGAGCTACCTCCCGGCACGACACTCGGCGTGCGCGGTTTCGACTGGTGCATGCCGCTTGCAGTGGCCGAATCCGTGGTGGCCTATGTCCATGTCGAAAAGGTCGCCCCGGTGGACGTACCGGATCGGAGCCAGACCTTCGTGTATTCGCACACCGCCCGTGGCGATGAGATTGTGGCACACATCGATCTTGAGGACGTGAGGCGGTCAAGTCGTCGTTGACGCATCGAGCGTCGCTCACGCGGGTCGAACCAACGGCATAAGGGCAACGAATGAGCGTGATCACTCACCAAGAGATCAAGTGCTTCTGCGACATCTGTGTCTGGATTTACCGGGTCTGGGAAACGCGACGGATCATGTTCGACGACAACGTTTACATAGATGAGCTTTGCGACAGCTACCTCGCTCGCCACGTCGAACTGTTATCGACCGTCACGATAGAGTACCTATTGCAGCAGATTGTGATGTTGCACGACCCCGCCACGCAGGGGCCGAACGAGAATCTGACACTGGAACGTGTTGTTGAGTTTGGACCGTGGAACGGCGCCACTCGCGCACAACTGAGGCGCTTGAAGAATGATCTCGATGGTCTCGCCGTTCATTTGAAGCCCGCCCGCAACAAGTTGCTGGCGCACATAGACCTCCCCACCGCGATGAGTGGCGTTGTCCTGGGCGCGTTTCCCGAGGGAGATGACGCACGCTACTTCGACAACCTGCAACAGTTCGTCAATGTCGCGCACGAGAACACGCTAGGTGGTCCGCACCCCCTGCATGTTTCCATGGACTGCAACGACGCACATGTGTTTGTGGAAGCGCTCTTGCAGTACTGCCGTGGGCGACGGAACCCCTCTCAACAAGGCTGACCCGTATCCCGTGACGAATGGGCGGCTCGTCCTCCACGTCCGCGAGGAGAGCATATCGACCACCAACCTTGTCGCGCAAATCGCGACCCCATCGTCGACCAACCTTGACGGCCTCACGCACGGCCACAAAATCTTAGCAATTCTGGGCTGTTGCGGGCGGATCATGGTCCCCGGATCAGGTTCCTGCAACCTGATCCTCGGCACCGCCTCAAGGCATGAGAACCGGGCGGGCGCATCGGCGACGGGAACCTGTCGGCGTCTGAAAACTTAGCCTGGGTTCTGCATGGTGTGAGAAGGTTCGTGGACAATATGTTCTGCAACGAGGTCGCCGTCGAAAACTTCGGTTCTCTACTTTTGCTTGGTCTGACCCAGATCGTAGATGCTGCCGGCTGGGGGTTTATGCTGGCGGCCCATCACGAAGAGGTAGAGATCGCGTTGGATGTCGTACTCGTCGCGCAAGGTGACGCGTTTGTCGAAGTACCAACCGGGGATATCGAAGTCGTGCGATAGCACGCGCGTGCCGGGTTTGAGCTGTGCTTCGAGGCGCGGCCGAAGGCGCTCGTTGACCTTGAGGCTGAGATACAGCGTGACGACCGTGGCTTCGGAGAAATCTGTCGCCAGCAGGTCTTCGGTTCTGAGCGACACGAGGTTCTCGACGCCTGCGGTTTTGACATTGGCCTCTGCCCGCGCCAATTGCTTCTGGTCGATGTCGACCCCGACACTGCGCGCACCGAACAGCCGCGCTGCGGTGACCACGATGCGGCCGTCGCCACAACCCAGGTCGTAGACGACATCGTCTTTACCAACCCCGCCGAGGCGAAGCATCTCTTCAACGACATTTTGCGGCGTTGCGATGTTTGGCGCCAAATATTGGGGCTCGCCTGGCTCACCGCCTGCGCCCGCCGGATCGCGACAGCCTGCAGTGGTTGCAAGCACCGCGAGGATGTTTAGAAGTTGCGTTCGTCGTGACATGGAAAGTGCAGGCGCCGCGAGGCTCTCACAACGTACGCGAGAGGCCCTCGCTCACGAGGGTCAACTCTTCATAGGTCCCACCGGCGTGCGCCGGCAGCATCTGCAGGCTCATGGGCCAGGCGCGCGTCAGCGTCCAACGCGCAGCGGCGTCACCATCGGCGTTGATGAGCGTCAGCGTCACGTCTTGACGGGCTTGGGCGATTTGGCCCTGTGCGACTTGGGTGCGCCAAGTATGCAGGCGTTCGCCGCACTCCTGATTGCAGCGCAGCACCACGTCGCCCACGAGCAGGCGTCCTGGGACCTTACGAATGATGGTCTCGCCGCTCGGTCCGATGACCTTCTGCTCGACCACCTCGTTCTCCGACCCCATCCCTGAGGCCGCCATCAGCTGAAATCGATCGCCGTTCGCGAATTGCAGTTCATAGCTCTCGCCGCGCGGCGGCTCTCCCGGCAGTTCGGTGCCCCCGGGCACACGGCTCCCTTGCTCGACCACGAGCACGAGTTCTTCGAGCGCGTACAGCGATGTCGGCCCCGGCGCCGCCGGCACCTTGAGCTGTCTCGGCCAGGCGTTGGTGAGCGTCCGCTGTGAAATCACGGCCCCCGCGGCATCGAGGAGGGTGACCGTCACCGTGCGACGCGCGGTGGCAACGTTGCCGCCCTCGACCAAGGCCCGCCACTCCCAGAGCCGGCGGTCGGCGACGATGCCACGCCGCAGCGTCACGTCGTTGTAGATCAGACGACCGGGGATCTTCTGGATGATGGTTTCGCCGCTCGGCCCGATGACCTTATGCTCGACAACCTCGTTATTCGAGCCAAGACCTTCGACCTCGGAAAAGAGCACAGGCTCGCCGACGCCCATATCCACGGCGACGCGGAACATGCTCAGGTCGATGGTTGGTACCGACCCTGGCGCATTGCAGGCGTAGGTGGCGCCCGATGCGCTGAGAAATCGACTGCCACCGTACGGGCAGTGGCTGCTGCCGGGCGCAAGCGTGCTCGCCGTCACCGATTGCCCGTTTGCACCGGGGCTGCCATTGCAGGCGTAAGCCATACCCGAGACGCTTTCGAGCTCGGTGCCGCCGAACGCACACGTCGCATCGCCGACGTCGAGCGGCAACGTGGTGACCGATTGGCCATCGCTGCCCGGGGCGCCTTGCGGTCCCATCGGACCTTCGGCCCCGGTCTCACCTTGCAGGCCTTGAGGGCCAGGCTCACCCTGCGGGCCTTGGAGGCCGTCTGGGCCGGGCTCGCCCTGGGCCCCTTGGACGCCCGGCGCGCCGTTACAGGCGAAGCTGGTTTCGTTCGTGGAGCTCGTGAACATGGAGCCGCCGTAGGGGCAATGGCTATCGCCGACAGCAAGCACCGTCGTCGTGAGCTCGTCTTCCTTTGACCCCGGCCCGGTTTGAACGTTGCTACCGGTGGTCTCGCTGTTGCAACCGCCGAGCAGCGAAAGGATTAACGAACACCTGGCGAGATCGATTCTGTACTGCGTCATGAATGCTCCACTAGCCGAGTACGTTGCGCGCTACGACAGACCGCCAACGTAGCAAACCGGTTTGCTACTGAGAAGAGGCGCCGTCAGCGCCTGACCTTGAAACGTAGCGGCCAGAAACCACCGCCGGAGCGCAGGCGCGACATCGAGCCATCCGGCCGCCCAATAACCTATCTAAGGACGATCATCGACACGGAACCCTATCCGACCGGACCACAACAAACATAACCGCTCGATTTTACGTAACTTTTCCTCGCCGCCGCTGCCGGCACCGCCTCAAGACATGAGGACCGGGCGGGCACGTCGACGACGGGAACCTGTCGGCGTCTAAAGATTTTAGGCTGTGGGTTTTGCATGGTGTGAGAGGGTTCGCGGACACTAGGCTCCCTTCACGCCACGGCAGCAGCAAGCAGCCCAAGCCTCTCAAGCAGCGCCGCAAAGTCAGCACTTAGCGGTGCCTCGATGGTCAGCAAGCCGCCTGCGCGCGGATGCTCAAACACCAAGCGATGACAATGGAGAGCAAGCCGATGAAACCCGAACTGTTCACGGAAGTGACGGTTGTGTTCACCTTTGCCGTATTGGGTATCGCCGATGAGCGGATGCGAGGCGTGTTTCAAGTGCCTGCGGATCTGATGGGTGCGCCCGGTGCGCGGCACGGCCTCATAGAGACCGTAACGTTCGTACTGCCCCAACAGGCGAAAGTCGGTGATTGCGGGGCGTTTTTCGGCCCCCGGCTGCTTGGCAAGGGGGTGATCCACCTGCGTAAGTGCCGCATCGTGGCCGCGACATAGCGCCAAATAGCGTTTGTGAATCGCGCAGGTTTCGAACAGTCGCTGCAAGTCGCGCGCAACCTCGGAGCTAAGCGCAAACAGCAACGCGCCACTGGTCGCCCGATCCAAGCGATGCACGGGGTAGACGAAGCGCCCCAATTGGTCGCGTAATTGCTGCACAGCCGGCACACCGTCTTGCGCCCAACCCCGATGCACCAACACGCCGGCCGGTTTATTGACGGCCACCAGATGCGCATCGAGGTGCAGAATCTCAAGCGCGCAAGGCCCAACCGACGCGTGGGTGTGAACCTCACGTGGACGCCCCGCCAACGGTTCGCCCCGAGTTTCGAAGGTGGCCGCCACCATGCGCGCAAACAGGGCCTCCAACTCCGCTTGCACGGCCTGCGACTCCAGGATGCCAAAGGCACGGGCGATCGCTTCAAACGTGGCCAAGCCTTCGGCGCGCGATTCCGTCCGTACCCCCCAGCGGCTTTTGGGCCCTTCTGGCAGCACCACACATTCGGCGCGTTCTAGGCCCGGGACCCGTTTCGGGATCCGCCCGGCCTGACGCCAGTTGCCATCTGGCACCACCAGCGTAACCGGGCGAGGGTCCTCCGCGACCAGCGCGCGACTCAACACCCGCGCTCCCTCGGCCGGATACAGCACCAAGACGCGACGCGACGGCTCATGGAGATGATTCAAGTCGAGTGGTTGATCAGGCAGGCCATGAATATACGTGGTGCTACCCGTAAGTGCTGCCACTGCCAAAGGCCCGGTGGCGGTGGTCTTCTGCACCTCGCGGTGATGCATCACCAAAGCCAAACGCGTCGTCAACGCAAGTTTGGGGAGCGTCTGACACAGGCAGCGCGCTTCGTGCATGCGGCAACTCGGACATCGACTGGCTGATTTGGAGCGTTGACCCACGGCGGCTACCGGGTAGCACAAGTGGTCGAACGAAGGTTAGGCAAATCGTCGGCCCGAACCCCCACGGCAAACCCTTGCGGCCCCATGCCGCCCCCAGGTACAAGCGCCGCGAACCGTTGTAGAGGAGAGACCGATGGCCAACGACAAATCGCCCGACAAGATCACGCCACGCGCCGAGGATTACTCGCGCTGGTATTTGGACGTCATCCGCCAGGCAGGCTTGGCGGAGCCGGCCGAGGTGGTTAAGGGCTGCATGGTGATCAAACCGCACGGCTACGCCATCTGGGAAAAGATCCAACGCGCGCTGGATGATCGCTTCAAGGAAACGGGGCACCAGAACGCCTACTTTCCACTCCTCATCCCCGAAAGCTTCTTGAAAAAAGAAGCCGAACACGTGGAAGGCTTCTCACCGGAGTTGGCCGTGGTCACCCACGCGGGCGGCCAAAAGCTGGAAGAGGCGTACGTCATTCGCCCTACCTCCGAGACGATCATTGGCCACTTTTTTGCCAAGTGGATCCAAAGCTGGCGTGACCTGCCGCTGCTCATCAACCAGTGGGCCAACGTGATGCGTTGGGAGTTACGCACCCGCATGTTTTTGCGCACGGGCGAGTTCCTCTGGCAAGAAGGCCACACCGCGCACGCCAGCCACGAAGAGGCCGTCGAAGAAGTGAAGCGGATGCTGAAGATCTACGCAGAGTTCGCCGAGGGCCACATGGCGATGCCGGTGGTGTGTGGCGTCAAGACCGAGAGCGAGAAGTTCGCTGGCGCGGTACAAAGTTTCTGCATCGAAGCGATGATGCAGGACAACAAGGCACTTCAGGCGGGCACCAGCCATGACCTAGGCCAAAACTTCGGCAAAGCCTTCGACGTAAAATTCCAAAACAAGGAAGGCAACCAAGAGTTCGTCTGGCAGACCAGCTGGGGCGTTTCGACGCGACTCATCGGTGGCTTGATCATGACCCACTCCGATGACAACGGCTTGGTGCTACCACCAAAGCTTGCGCCCGTGCATGTCGCGATCGTGCCGATCTTTGGCAAGGGTGGCGACGAAGCCAAGGTGCGCGAAGCAGGCGCCAGCATTGAAAAAGAACTCAAGGCCCAAGGCCTCGCCGCAGTGTTTGACACACGCGAGCATAAGCCTGGCTTCAAGTACTTCGAGTGGGAACAAAAGGGCGTGCCGTTGCGCATCGAAATCGGTCCGCGCGATGTGGACGCCAACCAAGTCACCGTGAAAGACCGCCTAGCCACCGCCAAAGAGACCTGGCCGCGCGCAGGTTTGGGCGAGCGCGTGAAGGCTTATCTGGACACTTTCCAGAACACGCTCTTCGAACGCGCCCGCAAGCGCATGAACGACAACACCGTGCGCGTGGATACCTGGGACGACTTTAAGAGCGTCTTCGCTGGCGAGAACTCCAAGTTCGTCATGGCGCATTGGGACGGCACGCGTGAAACCGAAGCCAAAATCAAAGAAGAGCTGAAGGTGACAGTTCGCTGCATTCCGCTGGATGCGCCCGAGGAGCCTGGCACCTGCGTGCTCACCGGCAAGCCGTCCAGTCGCCGCGTACTGTTCGCCAAGTCCTACTAAGTTGGGTCGCGCACGGCGCGCTCCCGCCGTTGTTCTTCCCTGCCAAGAGGGGAAGCAACCACGGTCGATCGAGGCAGCCCATGTCACACCTCGCACGCTGTCCCTGCTTGAGGCCAACGCTCGGCCTTCTGGTCTTGTTATGTGTTTGGACGGCAGCCTGCTTTCGAGCCGGCACGCCGTCGGGAGCGGTGGTGGTGGAGTCGCGGCCCGAACGCGCGATGGGCTCATCCTTCCACATGGTGGTGGTCACCGAGAGCGGCCAAGAGGCGCGTGCGCAGGCGTTGTTTGACAAGGCGCAAGCGGAGCTCGCAACGCTCGATCGGCGACTCTCGATTCACTTGAACGAGGGAGAGCTGGCACAGGTGAACCGTGCCGCCGCCGGGACCGTCGTGCCGGTCAGCACCGATACACTCAAGATCGTCGCGGAAGCCCGGGCCGCCACCGAACGGACCGGGGGCGCGTTCAATGCAACCGCGTTGCCACTGTTCAAGTTATGGCGTCAAACCGCCAATGAAGACAGACGTCCGACTGCGGTGGAGATCGCGGAGGCCCAAGCCCTGGTGGGTTGGCAGCTGTTCACCATCGCAAACGGTGGGGTCACGAAGAACCACGATCTGGCCGGCATCGACTTGGGGGGTATCGCTAAGGGCGTCGCTGTTGATCGCGTGACGGCGATCTTGGCCAAGAGCAAAGCCCAAGCGGGCCTGGTGCAACTTGGGGGCGAAACGCGCGTGTTCGGCCCTGGCCCCAACACCGATGGCAGTTGGAGCGTCAGTGTGCCGAGCCCGTTTGGCGCCAACGCCGTCGCAGAGTTGCGACTACGCGACCACGCGGTCAGTACGAGCGGCAACTACCATCGCTTCCTAACGATTGGCGGCGAGCAGGTAAGCCACATCATCAATCCGATCACGGGCACGCCAGCCTTCAAAGTGCCGCTCGTCACGGTGGTGGCCTACGATGCCGAAGAGGCTGACTTGTGGTCGACCGCACTCGGAGTCTTGGGCAAAGAGGGGCTGACCCGCATACCCCATGGCGTCGAAGCTTTGTTGGTATTGGGTGAACCCAACGCCGCACAACTCGTGACCACCCCTGGGATGCAGGCGTTTTTGGCTGCGCCAGCGAGACTGTAGCCGTTAACGCCGGTACTTGAGCATCAACACTGAGAGGATCTTGGCGGCGGTCTCTTCATGAATTCCTAGCGTCTGCACCAATGTTTCGAGGGTCGCTTCCATCGGCTCATCCAACGCACCGTGTGACAACGCCAAGTCCAACGCCAACGTGAACAGCTGCAGCCTCCGGCCGTTGTCTTTCAGCTCGGTAAGCACCTGCGCCGAGGCCTTGGCCGAAGGAAAGCGCGCCTGCAGCGCTCGGGACTTGCTCAACAACATGTCGAAGTCCCGTCCAGTAAACTCCGGCAGCGTGTTGAAAAACGCCTCCAACGCCGCTAGGCCTTTGCGATCCAACGACCCGCGCGCGGCGGCTGCGAGCATGAGCCCGTGAAACATCAAGATTTCGTCTTGCGAAGGCTGTGCGCCCGTGCTGCGGGTATCTACTGCGGCCATGTCACCTGATCCTTACTCGCTCCCCAAAACGCCAGGTCTGCGCGTCGATGGGTCGCGACACTGTTAAGGGCCTCACGCGCTCAATCGCCCCGAGCCTCGTGTAATGCAAGCGGTTCCGCGCGGCAACGGCCGCTACCGTCAGCGCTGTGTCTCGCGGCTCCAGAGGGCTCATCGGTGGTGGGCATTCCATACTGGGCTATGCTGCATGTCGTCGTAAAAGGCGCGCATCCGAGAGGTGATATCCAGCTCCAAGTCCTTGGCATACTCAGGAAT
>JAKLEG010000199.1 GCA_022703175.1 Myxococcota bacterium
CGCTGTTATGCGCTGGGTTCGGCTCGGTGTGTGTCGGCGACACTACGCGCGGCGGGTGAGGGCGTGGTGATGGAGAAGTCCTGCCCCATTCATGGCACCCTAATCGTGCCGATTGCGAGGCAGCGAGCCACGTTTGAGTTGCTTGAGCGTGGGTGTTGGGCAGGGGGCGGCGCGACGATATCGGAACCCCAGTGTCCGACAGCCTGTGGCCTATGTGCAGACCACCAAAGCGGCACCGCCGTGGGCCTGGTCGAGGTGACCGACGCCTGCAACTTGAGCTGTGACGTGTGTTTTGCCAGCGCTGGGCCGACGGCGGTTGCGGGGCCGTCTCGAGACGAGATACGTCGACGGATGCGGGCGTTGCGTCTGGCCAACCGCGATAGGGCACCCACAACCCTGCAGTTGATCGGCGGCGAACCGACGCTGCGCAGCGATTTGCCGGAGTTGGTAGGCGATGCGCACGCTTTGGGTTTTGGCTGGGTGCATTTGGCCACGAACGGCGTGGTGTTGGCGCGCGATGCTGCGCTGGCAGCGCGCTTGGCTTCTCAGGGGCTCGCGACTCTCTATTTGCAGTTCGATGGCCTTCATCCGTACAGCACCCAGACGTTGCGCGGTCGAGCTGACCTCGTGGAGCTGCGACTGCAAGCCTTGGCTCACGCGGGGGCCGCTGGCATTGATCGCAACCTGTTGGTGATGACTGTGACGCGCGACGTGAATCATCACGAACTGGCCGACGTGATCGATTTCGCGGTACACGAACGGGCTACGGTTGCGGGGGTGGTGTTCCAAATGATGGCACAGGTTGGGCGGCAACCGCGCCCCGACATGCCGCGCGAGACTCTCTGTGACTTTCTAGAGGACGTCTCGGAGCAGACCCAAGGCCGACTACAACCCGCCGATTGGCTGCCATACAGCCTGTACACGCCGCTCATTCGTTATCTTCTGGAGTCACCGTTAGAAACGGAGCCGGCCGCGCTCGTGACCCCAGATCCGCTGTGCGGCCTGCATGCGATCTTGATCGTGGACGACGACGGCACATGGCGGCCCCTCACGCACTATCTCGACCCCCATGTCGCCGCCCTTGGTCTCGACGCTAGAGTCGCCGCCGAATTGCGGCCAGAGGGGGGCTTGGCGGCCTTACTCATGGCTCCGTCGGGGTCTGCCGTGGCGCAGCATCACCGATTGTTAGCTCGACAGCGTTTGGCGGGTATGCTGTTGGCCTCGGTGACAGCCGCCTCGCGCGGTTTCCCTCCCGATTGGATCTTACGCGGCTTGCGCGACACCGGGGAGTCGCTGTTGGCTGAAAGCTTGTCCTTGCTCAGCTTCCTGAAAGCGTCACGCCGCATCGTCGTGTTGGTCGCGATGGACTTCATGGATGCGTCGACCTACGACTTTCAACGCCTGCGGCGCTGTGTTGTGCATTACAGTGACGGTGCCGGGGTCGTGCCTTTTTGTGCGATGAACACCATCCGGCGACGCGGGATGCGGGTCGAGGGACGGTGATCCGTGCCCAGCGCCTTTCTTGTGCATCCTCAAAACCGCGGCGATTTGGAGCGAACAGACGCCTGGTTTCGACGGTACGACGACCAGGCGTTGCCGGCGGTGTTGCGCCATTTGGAACCGGTCTACTTGGGCGAGGTAGCCATCGATGTCAGCTCGGGTACGGCTATCGGGCCGTGTGCGCTGTTTGGCGTGCCGGCGCTGCCCGAGCAGGTGCTTGCTGGGCGGCACTTAGCGCGTGCCTGGGTCAACCACGTATTGGGCATGACGGCGCCGTGGGGCATTGGTGCGTTGGGCTTGGGTGCTTTGCTTGGTGCGCATGGGCCGCAGCTACAGTCAGCGCCACAGACGCCGTTGCACCCGCTTTTGACCCACGGCAATGCGCTCACGGCTGCGACGACGGTGGTGGGGCTCGCGGGGTTATTGGGTCGTACGTTGTTTGAAGAACCGCTTTTGATCGTAGGCGCATCTGGATCGCTGGGGCGCTTGATTGCGCTGCTCCTCGCTCGGGCGGGTGCTCGCCTGGTGTTGGGCGGTCGAAACCGCGCTCGCCTCGAAAGGGTTGCCGCTCAATCACGTGCGTTAGGGGCCCGGTCGGTCGAAACTACAACGGCGCTGGTTGAGCGTATGGCACAAGCCGACGTGTTGATTTTGGCAGTGAGCACGGCAGTGCCTATCGTGTCGTTGGCCGCGCTGCGACCTGGTGCATGGGTCATAGATATGGCCCAACCTCAGAGCGTGCTCGCCCCGGCTGAGTCTCACCTGGGCCGTCATTGGATACGTGATATTTTGCTACGTCCACGTGGCGAGCTGCGATTGACCTACGACTTGCACCTGCCGGAGAGGACCCTCTACGCGTGCTTGGTCGAAACGATGCTGTTGGCGGCGATGCGACCCAACCCGTGGGATTGGGTGCGATGGGACGTTGCCCTCGAAGCCGTGGACGCGATTTGGGCCGAGAGCTGCATGGCGGGTTTCGACGCTGTGGTGCAGAGCCAGGAGGTGGTCGCTGTGACGCCCGAGCCTGCGTGGCTTGCGCGGTTGTTTCCCTCATCGCCCTTGCACCGGTGAACCGGCCACGATAGCGTTTTATTTATACTGTTATGGGGTTGGGCCTTCTTAGCATTTGTCTTAGCTTGTGTGCCGTGACTGGCGCTGATGGGCACGCTGGCGTCCGTGTCGGCGAGCTTGGTTTGCCAGCCATTGATCACGCTGTGACGCCCGTGGAGATGAAACCCGGCCAGGTCACGGCGGCGTTGCAGATAGGTACAGCGCACGCCCGTGACTTTTTGCGCGACGGCGACCTCTACACCCAGCAACATCTCTATCTTGGCGTGTCTATCGCTCCGCTCCGATACGTTACGGTCAGCTACGTGCATGCGTTAGCGGCTCACTATGACAGTGGTTTTGCACCTGCGACCCGTGATCTATTTGGCTCGCCACGCTTGTCTGCGCTGGTTAGCTTTGAGCCCCTCAACCATTGGTCGATCGGCTTGCTTGAAGAGACGCGGATACCGACCCTGGGGGCAAGCCGCATCGCGACGCAAGCGATCTCACCTGCGATCAGTCTGGTCACAGCCGTGTATGGTTCAGGCTTCAGGGCAGTCCTAAACGGTGGTTATCGCATCGATCGCACCGATCAGCTCTTCCGAGATGAGCGCGACCCCTTTGATCGTTGGGTCAATGGTGTGGCCCAGGAGAATCAGGTGTTGGCATCAGCGGCCTTTGATGCGGAGCTGCCGCTTACAGGCGACGTTTTGCTGACACCGTTTCTGGAAGGCTACGGGGAGTTTGCCACCAATACAGCGTTTGCGAAGAACCCAATCCAGGCCAGTGTTGGCACCAATATTAGTTTTCTTTCTGAGCCTCCGGTGAACTTGGCTGTCGGCGCGCGTCTGCGCGTCAGCGGCGGACCCGACGATCAAACAGCACTGCCAGCGCTGCCCCCTTGGGTGGCCTTTTTTCGAGTGGCCTACGAGTTCCCCACGGCGGCTGTTGAGACGACGCGGGTTGCGACGACCGCACCTTGTGAGGCCGATACTGATTGCCAATCGGAGCAGCGTTGTTTGGCGGGGAGCTGTGTCCAGGTGGTCGAGAAGCCCGTCGAGCGTGTGGTTGAGCGCGTGGTTGAAAAGGTCGAGACGGTCGTGAAGGCGCCGCCGACCTTTGTATTGGTTGGTAAGATCACCGACTTCCGCACCAAGAAGCCCGTTCCTGCGGCACGCGTGACCGTGACAAGTGATGGCGGCGGCGTGGTTACAATCTTGGCCGACAGCAACGGTACCTTCACCTCGTTTCCGCTATTGGCCGGTGAGGGACTGTTGCCCGTCACCATTGGTGCCTCTGGCTTTCAAGACCAGGAGACCGCCGTACCGCGCGGTGCAGCGAACGAAAAGCGCGAGCTGGTGGTGGAGCTGCGTGCGGAAGGTTTGAAGGTCGGTATCCTCGAAGGGCTTATCAAGAACGATGAGGGGGAGCCCTTGCGCAAGTGCACAATCAATCTGCCCGCGCTGAAACGAAAGCTCATTTCTGACGCACAAGGGGCGTTCCGGTTGCAGCTCCCGGTCGGCAAACACCCGATCGTTGTCTTGTGCCCCGGTTACATACCGCAGCGACGTAAGATTGACTTCCAGAAGCCGGGTGAGGCCGTCATTTACAATATCGATATGCATCGACGTGAGTGATGTGCCGCGGATGTGCGTGACATGAGGCTTCGGTGGCAACTTGCGGCGATGATGGCCACCGGGACGCTGTTTGCCTGGTCGTTCCCTCCGTACGATCTTTGGCCCTGCATCGTCATCGCGTTGGCGCCACTGCTGAGTTTGTGCGGCCAGGTCTCGGCACGGCGATTGGGTCTGCTCGGGGCAGGAGCAAGTCTGGTTGGCAGCGGCTGGTTGGTTCCCTGGTTATTTGACACGCTTCGTGTGCAGTTTTCGCTCGGCAGTCTGGGGGCCACGGTGGCTTTCGGCGGGTTGTTACTTTGGTATGCGTGGCCCTGGGCCTTAGTGGCTTGGGTTTTGGCAAAGACGACGCGCGTGGCTGGGCCGGTGAATCCTTGGATTGCCACTCTCTTTTTGACCTCGGTCGATAGCTTGCGGGTCGCCGTGGATCCATTTGGTTTGTATCTTCCGGCGCACGCGCTCGCAGCTGAGCCCCGGTTGATCCAACTTTGTACGTGGACAGGAGCTACCGGCCTCAGCTTGTGGATCTATGGGCTCACAGCGCTTGGGGTTGTTGGTGTTCAACATTGGCAACGCGGGCAGCGGCGCTTGGCCTCGCGAGAGGGAGTATGCCTTGCGGCTTGGCTCGCGCTCGGGCTCGCGGTCAACGTGGCGTTGCTGCCACCACTATCGGTGGCAGCAACGACGCAAACGTTGCGAGTGGCGTTTGTGCAGGAGGCTGCCCGTATCGACGCACGGCCCGGTCTCGCGGTGTTGGTGGCGCAGAGCGTTGAGCTGGTGCGTGCGCAACGGCCAGACCTGTTGCTTTGGCCCGAAGGTACGTTAGCGGGAGCGCCAGCCGCCGACGGTGAGGTATTGCTGTCGTTATGGGAAGCTATGGTGGGTACTGAGCTCACGCTCGTCACAGGCGGGCTTCGGCAAGTGTTGCGTGATGGTCGTCCGATCGCTCACAACAGCGTGTTTGCGGTCCGCGGGGCAGGGGTCGTGATCGGCGAAGCCGACAAACAGGTGCTGGTGCCCTTTGGCGAATACGTACCAGAGTTTTTGCGTTGGTTCGGACTATCGGAGACAACGTTGCGCCGACATTTTGGGGCGGTGACGCTGTCACCGGGTGTGGGATTGCAGCGCCCGCTGCGAGGCGGCGGGGTACAGCTTGGCCCGCTCATCTGCAATGAGATTCTGTTGCCCGCTTTAGCGCAACGAGCGTCAAATGGAGGAGCGCAACTACTTGTCAATCTTAGCAACGACCGATGGGCTAGGAGTGCTGCGGTTGCGCGGTTGATGGTTCGTGCAGCGCAGCTGCGCGCGGTAGAGATGCGCCTGCCGGTGGTACGAAGCGCGTCTCCGGGTGGGGCCGCCGTAGTGGACCCGGCGGGGCGCGTCGTCTGGTCGGCCGATTGGCTGACGCGTGTGGCGACGGTAGTTCCGGTGGTCGTGGAACGGGGCTCTTCGTTGCACCGACGTGTGGAGCCTTGGGTTCAGGTCTTCTTAGGCCTCGCGGCGTTGGCCGTGTTTGCGCTGGGCCGGCACCGAGCTACTGCGGCGTGAACGTGACTTCGGTATCTGCCATACAGCCGCCTTCATTGAAGTGAGCCCCATAGGCGAAGCTGCCGTCGTTGTTGCTGATACCGACGCTGGCGTCGCCACAGGTAGCGCCGCCGGGCGTGAGGCCGTCCGTCAACACGCCATAGTGGAAGCGGATCTGGCCGTCCTCTCGTAGGATAGCTTGAACCGTGATTTGGGCACCTTCCTCGTGACTCACGTTGGCATCGTAGTAGCGGTCTAATTGTGACCACTCTACGACCCATTCTCGTAGGCCGGGTTCGCCACGCGCTAACGTCAGCAGTTGGGAGGTGCCGCTCTTGGCTGGAGTCAGGTCATCCCAAAACGGTGCGATCAGTCCGTGGGGGGCGTCGGCATCTGTTAGCGCGACGTTGTTACTCGACAATGCTCCGGTTGACAGAAGGGAGAGAACCCCGTTGACGCTGATTCTCACGCTGGTGACGTCGCCTGCCAAGGTCGGCATTGTAAATCCGAGAGAGAGCGGACCGAGCACTGTGTCGTCGTCGATCGGATAGGTTGTGCCCGAAGCAACGATGGAGGCGAAGCTCTTTGGTGTTGAACTGACGAGGTAGTCTGGCGGGAGGAGCTGAGCATGGAGTTCCAGGGTGCCGCAGCGGGTTTGATTGCCCGCAATGACGGCGAGTGTGTATTGCCCGGGAGCCAGCGCGCGTCGCAGACCTGTGAGCGTCGCAGTCACGGGATCATAACTTGGGACACAGGTCGCCGCGGTGAGTGTGTCGCAGGCGCCCGCGGCCAGCGCCAGGAGGCCTTCGGGGTTGTAGTAGGCTGCCTTCGTATCCCACACCGAGGCGACCAAGATCGACGGTGACGGGACGTCGATGCGGTAGAAACGCTCTGGTCCGATAGCGTCAGCAGTTGCAACCAAGTCGGCGCACGCTGGGAAGGTGGCGTCTTGCGTCGCTGTATTGATGTTGACGCTCACTGTGGCTGCGCTGCTCGAAAGATCTAACGGCACTGCGTCGGCGCAAGTGTCACCGGCGAGGACGCCGCAATCGTCGTTGGGGCCGCCCGGGGTGCCAAATAGCCCAGCGCTGCCGTAGGTTAGGCTACTTTGGCACGCGGTCCGTTCACTGTTGCAGCTGCCCGCGGCTGCGTAGTTTCTAAACAGGGTGCGGCTATGTCCGCCAGTGATAGCTGGGCTCGCAAGGTCATAGATGCCTTCCCATAAGGAAGTGAGGTAGGTGTTGCGGGAGACGAGAGCGACCATGTCGGCGGTGTCTGACAACGCCAGGGTGCCCGTGCGGGGATAGACATAGTCGATCGCGACACCGCCGTTGGTTGCAGGGCTGGCGTCTACGCCAAATACCAAATAGCCGTTGGCCGGTAAGAGCAGGGGACTCGAAATCTCGTGTTGATCGATGCCTTCCGATTGCACGACCCAGCCTTGGAGTTGCACGTCGTAGGGAAGGAGACTCTTCACTTCAAACCATTCACCGTTGCTGTCTGGAACCGCTGGCTTGGGGTTGGCCATGACCTCATTGATGACAACCCCACCGCCCACGGTCATCAATGCGAGGTCGGCACGCGCCTGGTGGGTCGGATAGATGGCCGAGAAGTGGTAGGTTTTGTCGCCATAGACAAAAATATCTTTGCTACCCGCGATGGGTAGCGTGGCGCGCAAAACCCCCGGGTCAAAGCGAATCGTCTTGGCATTGGCAAACTCCCGGAAGGAATAGTACGTGTCCGTTCGGCATCCGAGCATCAGCTGTTTGCCATCCAGTTCCTCCACCCCCGCATCCCAGTTGCCGGTCCAACTGTGGATTTGCAGGTAGTGGAAGCTGACGGCGCCGTTTTCGTGTAGTTCGGCCTGTACCATCATTTCGCCACCGCCGGTGCGCCATTGAACCACCAACGAGCGGTTGGGGGCGACTCCCTGAAGTTGGGTGCGTACGGTGTTTACCAGCTCGTCTACGCTAGGATCCCACCAGTACGGCGCCAGGATATCGATTGCATGCGGCGTCAAAAAGCAGCTCGCGCTGTAGCCGGTAGGGAGGTAGGCCGGCGACGCGAAGCTCAGGTAACCATAGTACGACACGCTGACGTTGCTGTGCGCCCGGCCACCAAATACGAAATCAAACCCAATCGGGACGCTTGCTGCCGGAACGTCGGCTGAGACTGTGACGATGCTGCTTCCGGTTCCAAGTGCTCCCGCCGCGAGCGGGACCACAGTGTAGGGTGGCAGTGGTGGCTCTACGGTGACGGCCGTGGCCCCACTGGCGTCCCACTGCACGGTCGCGATCGCGAGGAACTCGGAGTCTGAGCCTCCGGAGAACATGTTGGGAACCGCCGAGACGGTTGGATGTGCCTGGTCGACTAAAACGGTGACGGTCGCTTGGACCGAAGAGCCGGCAGCATTTTGTGCGGCCAGAGTGTAGTTGCGGCTCGCGGTTGGATTCACCGTGATGCTGCCTGAAGTCTCGGCCGCAGCCACGAGCGTAGTAGGCGTGTTATCGGTGAGGGTGATCAACGTTGCGTCGAGCGTGTCCCAGGACAGGACCACAGGATCACCACTGGCAACGATGGTGGGGGAGGCGCCAAAGTGCGTGATTTGAGGTGGTGCTAACACGGTGATGTCGAGCGAGGTTTGTGCACGCCCTGAAAAGGAACTGGCCGTCAGTGTCAACGGGGAGGTGAAGATGGCCGGTACCTCTACCCGCCGCATGGCCACCTCCTCAGGCACGTTATCGTGTGCAATCGGCGTGTTTTCGGCGTCGACCACCACGACACTCGTGGCAAACTGGGTGCGCCACTCCAAGGTGATCGGTTCGCCGCGGGTCACGGTGAGAGGCGTTGCGGTGAAGGCGTCAACCACGGGGAGGTCAACGACGTCGACGCTTGCTGTGGCGCGCGCTTCTCCCGAGGGGTTTGTGACGACCAGTTCGTAGGTGGTTGAGCGAATCGGGATGAGGTCGAGCTCGCCAGCGCCGAGGGTCGCCGGATCGCTGGACATAAAGACGTCACCATCGGGCGAATGAATGGCCAGACTTGCGGCGTCCACCACGCCCCAGCGCAAGGTGGTGGTGTCGCCCCGAGCGAGTACGGGTGGTGTGACCTCAAAAAAGCTGATTGTGGGGGGGACATCTTTGGGGAAGACGCGAACCGCCGCGTCGGACGAGAGGGTGTCTTTTCCCTGCTGGATGGTGAGGCGGTAAGTGGTGTCGACCGTGGGTATGACCACCAGGGAGCCCAGCGCAGTGCGCCGGCCAGCATCGTAGTTCATCAACTCCGCACCGCGATCGTCGGTAACAACCACGGTATCCGCGCCCCCCACCACCCAACGCAGGGTCGTTGCTTCGCCAGGGATCACACCGGGAGGGTCGGCGACGAAGTTATCGAGCCTGAGGGTTGGGCTCAAACCCTTGTTGTTGCATGCGAGCAGCGCGATCAAGGCAAGAAAGCTTAAAGGCAAGGCCCGGCGTTGGCAGCTCATGGCGTCACGCTCCAGGTCAGGGTGTTGTTGGCCTCCAGCACTGCCTCATTCATGCTCAGCGAGCGCCCTAAGGATCCATCGAGTGATTCAATGCCCACGGTGGCACCGCCGCCCATTGCCCGCGCAGCATCGCTCCCCGCGGCAAGTGTCAAATAGCGAAATTCGATGTGCCCATTTTCGAACAGGACGATTTCGAACGTGAGCGTGGCGCCATCGTGATTGTCTGCAGCGGCAGTCCGGTAGAAGTCCCAGTTCTCCCATTCGATAGTTGCGACGCGGGAGGGGGCCGTGCCCTGTGTCTGGAACCAGACCCGGCTCTCAGGGCGCGGCAGCAGATCATCCCAGAGGGCCGCAATCA